>JBNGCV010000045.1:0-10814 GCA_049975465.1 Kosmotogaceae bacterium
AGGATAACCCGTTCAAGTATGCTTGAGGTTTTGAGAAAAGACTACATTAGAACTGCAAGAGCCAAAGGTGTTCCCGAGAAAACTGTTATAAATAAGCATGCGAGAAGGAATGCTTTAATACCAGTAGTTACTGTTGCAGGAATGACAATTATTGGATTGTTAGCTGGAACGGTTATTGTTGAGACGGTGTTTGTTAGATCGGGAATAGGAAGGTTTATTGCTCAGGCGGCCCAGCAACTGGATTACTGGTCGATTATTGGTGCTGCGCTTGTTTATTCCTTTGTGCTAGTCCTCGGTAATTTGATTGTTGATGTCAGTTACGCGGTTATAGATCCTAGGATAAGGTTACGCTGAGGGGGAGAGATTTGAATGGCTGAAAGAAAAAGAAAAAGTGATTTAAGGAAAATGATGAAAAAATTCTGGACGAACCCCACAGCTGTTATGGGAGCAATTTTGTTGTTCTTCTTTATTGGAGTGGCGATTTTTGCTCCTCAGATAGCTGGAGTTAATGAATTTGGAGATAATTATCAAATACCCCGTGCGTCCTGGTCATCATCACCTCAGTCTCCAGATGAAGAACATCCCTTTGGGGTTATTGGTGGTAGAGATGTATTTTATGGCGTTATCTGGGGCACCAGGACAGCTTTTAGATTGGGCTTGATAGTAGGTTTAAGTGCAACCTTTATTGGTGTAGTTGTAGGTTCAATTGCTGCCTATTTTGGTGGTATTATTGACGAAATATTAATGAGGATTACGGATATATTCCTTTCCATACCTTTCCTTGTTGCAGCCATGGTTTTGACAACCGTACTGGGGAAGGGATTGAACAATGTTATGATAGCATTGATTGCTTTTGGCTGGATGACTTCTGCCCGTCTTATAAGAGGAAATATTTTACAGGCAAGAGAAGAGCAATATGTTCTTGCAGCCAAGGCTCTTGGTCAAAAAGACGTACTGATTATAATTAAGCATATACTTCCCAATACAATTTTTCCGGTTGTGGTCCAGCTTTCCATGCGAATGGGAAATTATGTTATAACAGCAGCAGCCCTAAGTTTTTTGGGAGTTGGAGCAGAACCTGGATACGCTGACTGGGGTACAATACTAAGTTACGCGAGAAACTGGATGACAATGCTGGATCAGGCATGGTTTTCTATAGTATTCCCTGGTACAGCAATGGTGCTTTTTGTACTCGCCTGGAACCTTGTTGGAGATGCGCTAAGAGACATCTTTGACCCGAGAATGAGAACGTAAGGGGGTTTTGTAGTGAATAATAATAACAATCATAAAAAACCACTTCTTAGTGTAAAAGACCTGAGAACCTATTTTCATACCGAAGATGGTATTGTTAAGGCTGTTGATGGAGTAAGCTTCGAGGTGTATTCGGGTGAAACCCTTGGAATAGTTGGAGAATCAGGCTGTGGAAAGAGCGTCACTGCTCTATCTATAATGAGGCTTCTTGATGAAAAGGGAGAAATTGCTGGAGGAGAAATAGAATTCGATAATATGAATGTACTAACGACAGCGGAAAATAAAATGAGAAAACTTCGAGGCAATGAAATGTCAATGATTTTTCAGGAACCCATGACCGCTCTAAACCCAGTTTACACAGTAGGGGATCAGATAATGGAAGCCATTTTACTCCATCAGGATGTAAACGAGAAAAAAGCAAGAGAACTTGCAATTGATATGTTACGAAAGGTTGGCATTCCTGAACCTGAGAAAAGGGTCGATGAATATCCTCACGAGCTTTCAGGTGGCATGAGACAGAGAGCCATGATTGCCATGTCTCTTTCATGTAATCCCAAATTACTTTTTGCAGATGAGCCAACAACAGCACTTGATGTTACAATTCAGGCTCAAATACTTGAGTTGATGAAAGAACTGCAAAATGAATATGGAATGTCAATTATTATGATCACACATGATCTTGGTGTTATTGCGGAAGTGACTGACAGGGTTGTTGTAATGTATGCAGGAAAGGTTGTTGAGTACGCTGATGTTAATACATTATTTAAAGAACCAAGACATCCATATAGCTGGGGACTTATGAACGCGATACCTCGTCTTGATGAAGAAAAAGAAAAACTATACAATATACCAGGTGTTGTTCCTGATCCTCTCGATTTTCCTGAAGGTTGCAGGTACAATACTCGCTGTCCTTATGCCACTGATAAATGCAAAACTGAAGAACCGCTTCTTGAAGAAGTTGGAGAAAAGCATTTTGCTGCGTGCTGGCATATAGATAAATTACTCGAAGAAATCAAAAGGGTCAGAGAAGGTGAAAGTGCATGACAGAAGACAAACGAACGGAACTCAAAATGGGCAGAGATAGAAGCAAACCTCTCCTTCAGGTTGAAAATCTTGTTAAATATTTTCCCGTAAGAGCGGGTGTATTTAGACGGGTAGTGGATTATGTAAAAGCTGTAGATGATGTCAGTTTTGAAATATATCCAAGAGAAACACTCGGACTGGTTGGAGAATCCGGTTGTGGAAAAACAACTGTCGGGATGACTCTGTTAAGGTTACACGAAACAACATCCGGTCGAATTATCGTTGAAGGAAAAGACACAACATATTATTTCATGCCCTTTTTTAGAGCGCGAAAATATTTAAAAGAAACATATGTGAATAGATTTGAAGACCTTAAAGAAAAAGCTGGGTCAACTGATTCAGCTATAAAAAGCCTGGAAAATGAGTTTGACAAAAAGATTGCAAGGCAATATTTCGAAAAGCATAATGGATCCAGTTCGGATTTCATGAAAGAAATGATGTCAAAAAGAGAAGATAAGAGGAAAGCTTTCAGAAGAGAAGCCCAGATCATATTTCAGGATCCTTATTCATCATTGAATCCGAGAATGAGAATTAAAAACATTATTGCTGAAGGCGCTATTATACACAAACTAGCCACGAGAAAAGAAGCATTAAAGAAAGCTGCCGATCTGCTTAAAACGGTTGGACTTTCCACCGAACATATGGGAAGATTTCCCCATGAATTCAGCGGTGGGCAGAGACAGAGGATAGGAATAGCAAGAGCTCTTGTATTAAACCCTGATATTATTATCGCTGACGAAGCTGTTTCAGCGCTGGACGTTTCAATTCAGGCACAGGTTTTGAATATTCTTAATGACCTTCAGGAGAAATTTGGGTTGACCTTCCTGTTTATAGCTCATGACCTGGCAGTTATAAGACATGTCAGTGATAGAATTGCGGTTATGTATCTCGGAAAAATTGTGGAACTGGCTTCAAAGGATGATTTATTTGCTAATCCACTGCACCCATACACAGTTTCACTGATGTCAGCAATTCCGATACCTGATCCTGAAAAGAAGAGCAAACGAATTGTGCTGAAAGGAGACGTGCCAAGTCCTATCAATCCTCCTTCAGGATGCAGATTCCATACACGCTGTCCTATAGCCAAAGAAATTTGCTCCAGGGAAGAACCTCCTTTAGTAGAAATGGAGGGTGGTCATAAGGTAGCATGTCATTTTGCAGGAGAAATGAAAAGATAACGTTTTGTTGTATAAATAATAGTTTTTAATTATAATTTAAGAGAAAAAGCGGGAAGTAATATCCCGCTTTTTTTATTTACAGATTTCTGTTACTTTTATGAATAATCAGATGTTCATAATAAGCTGCCTATATTATCGATAAGCACGTCTACATTGATGTTTGACTTTATGATTATATCCTTAAGTGTTCTTAAGAATTTCTTCTCTCTAAGCTTAATATAAATCTTTCTTCTGTAGCGATTTGAAAGCTTTTTTACCAAAGGTACTACGGGAGGCAAAAGCTCTCCATAGCCATTGTCAAAGTGTTCTTTGATCATGCTATGCAATCTACCGGTATTTTGCTGACATTTTCTTTCTGTTTGCTCCTCAATTACAAGTTCAACAAGTTTCGAAAATGGAGGATAATCAAGCTCATTTCTTACCGGAAGTTCAGATTCATAAAAGGACTTGAAATCGTTGGATAAAGAAAGTTTTATAACTCTGTGTTCAGGATTGAATGTTTGAATAAGTGATTTTCCAATACTACCACGACCCGAACGTCCTGAAACCTGAGAAATGACCTGAAAGGCATTTTCGGAAGAGTCATAACTGGGAAGGTTTATGAGACGATCTGTATCAACAACGACTACCAGTCCCACATCGGGAAAATCCAGTCCCTTTGATATCATCTTTGTGCCTACAATAATCTGTGCTTCGCCACTTTCGATTTTTCGTAAAGCTCTTTCGTATTCGGTCGGGTTGGAAATGGTTTCCCTGTCCATTCTCATAATGTTGTAATCAGGATATTCCTTTTGTAATTCGTGTTCAATGCGTTCAGTTCCAAAACCCCGGGCTGACAGGAATTTTGAGCCGCATCGTTCACATTTTGTTGGTGGAAGTGTTTTGTATCCACAGTAATGACATTTTACAACTCCATCTTTCTTATGATATGTCATTGAAATATCACAGTTGGGACAGTGTATCACGTAACCGCAGTCCATACAAACGACATAGTTAGAAAAACCTTTCCTGTTTACAAAGGCAAAGACCTGATTTCCCTTTGCAAGGGTTTCCTTTATTGCTTCTTTAGCCTTTGAAGAAAGAAGATAATTATCCTTTTCCTCAGTCATGTTTACAATTTCCAGTTCGGGCATCCTTCCCACAGGTCGCTCTTTGAGCTCGTGTAAAAGCATTGTCTTATCATTAGCCTTGTAATAATGTGTAATTCTTGGAGTTGCAGAACCAAGGATAACTGGAACATTAAGAATATTGCTTTTGATTAATGCAACATCAACCGCGTTGTAATGAGGAGGAATGTGCTGATAGAAACTGCTATCATGTTCCTCGTCTACAACAATTATTCCTGTATTCTTCATTGGTACCCAGAGTGAACTTCTTGTCCCCACCAGAATATCAATATTACCTTCAAAAGCATCCAGCCAGACATTTCTTCGCACCGAAGGGGTTAGGTAACTGTGGTACTGTCTGACCTCTCTGCCGGGAAATGTACCTCTAATTCTTGCAAGTAGTTGTGGCGTAAGAGCAACTTCCGGAACCATGTACAGAGCACTTTTCCCCTTATTGAGGTAATATTCCATTACCTTGAAGTAAACCTCCGTTTTGCCCGTACCGGTGAATCCATGTATAAGATGAGGAATCGCAGGATTTTCAAGTATTTTCTTCTTAATCTTTGATTGTTCCCTGTTCAGTTTTTCCACTGGAGCTATTTCCCATTCATCGGGTGAATCAGTTTCTGTTTCTTCAATGAGACCCTTTTTTAGCAATGTATTTATGGGTGATCGACTCTTCAAATTCAGTTTGTCTTCAATGTTTTTCGGGGTTTCCATTGTTACTCCAAATAAATGATCAATGACTTTCTTCTGTAGATCTGTCAGATTAGAGCGTTCAATTTCGGAAAGGCTCGCGCTTAGTCTGACCACTTTTTCCTTTTTCTTCGTTTTCGTTATCTTTTTTTCGAAGCTATGAGAAAGCTTAACCTTTTGTGCGTTATTCCATTTTTTGATTTGCTCTTTACCATATTTATCATAGGATTTTTCAAGTGTAACTGGTTTGCTAAAAGGTATATCATTGGACTTTGGGATAACAAAGGTTTTCGTTTTCAGAAATTTTCCCGGAGGGAAGAAAAGGTCGTAGATTTTTCCCGGTGGTGCAAGAAATTCGTCAATGGCACTTCTGGCAAGTTCTACATCTTCATTATTTAAAAAACGCCTGTTATCGATTTTTTTTAACACCGCTTTTGTTTTGAATGATGGTTTTTCAACGTTGGTTTTTGTAATATAAGCAATTGTGTTTCTTCCTGAGAAGTTAACCATAACCCTTTCACCGGTAACAAGTTCCATTTCGGTATGATATGTGAATGTTTCAAGAAGAGGGCTGTTCGAAATCGCAACCTCTACGTATTTTTTGATATCATTAACCTCCTCTGTATATTGGTTTGCTTTTTAGTTCAGATGTTTCCCTGATAAGTGATTTGTCGCTGTAAAAACATGAATGAATCTCTGTTTCCTTTATATCAAGCATGAAATGCTTGTAGAAAAGGTTTGTATCTACTTCAGTTTTTTCATTTTTGTTCGCTGTTTTCAAGACCTTCGCCCAGCGAGATGGCGTAGTCAATAGTGGTATTCTAAGGTTCTTCTTAGTCTCAGACAAATAATTCCTTCCTCTTTCATTGAAACCAAGGATTCGGATGTATTGAGGTCCTTTACAATCACTTTCATCAATCAGTTTATCGTCAATACTAAATACCAGATTCAGAAGTAGTCTCTTAATGCGGGTATAGGTAAACCGTTTTGCCTTTACACAGCTGAAAAACTCATTAATTGTTGCGCAGCTGGAAGCGCATTCTTCAAAACGCGCATCAAGACCCTCTACAAAACCATAATATTCTTTCATTCTATCTCGATCAAAGGTTCTAAGAAAGGGCACAAGAAAGCTTTCCATGGATTCGATCGAAACAGGTCCTTTGCCATTCCCCAGTTCTCTAAGTATAACTTCATATGAATAATCGGGAACGCAAGATTTTACCTTTTCCCAGTCTTCTTTTATTATGCTCTTTCTAATTGCAGTGGCGCTTGAGTAGGTTTCATGATGATTTTCATCGTGATAATTAGCACCAATTCTTTTAATAAGATGGGGTTTCATTTTGCTTTTGAGTTTCTTAATTGAACGTATATACTCCAGACCAAGAATATTATTTGAACTACCAATTTCTTCAACTGAAATAGGGCGGTTATTATTTTTTCCTGTTAGATAATCTCTTATCGCATATTTTCTTGCATTTGGAAAAGAAAAACCTTCACCAAGATACTTTCTAAGTAAAATCAGATACTCCTCAGGTTCATTTACAAGTATCGAAGCTACCTCATCCAGCAGATCCAGGTTTCCTGATTCACTGCCAAAAACAATATCAGTGACACCGAGATGATCAAGCAGCGATACAGAACCCTTTGCGAAACCTCCGGCATCCTGTATCGAAAAAATCATAGGTAACTGAACAACCAGGTCAACCCCCGCTTTAAGGGCCATCTCAGTTCTGGCGAATTTGTCGATTATTGCAGGTTCGCCTCTCTGGACAAAATTTCCGCTCATAACCGCCATGGTAAGTTCAGGTTTTGTTAGTTTCCTGGATTCCTGTAGATGATACGCATGTCCATTATGAAAGGGATTGTATTCAACAACAATTCCCAGAATACTCATTTTACAGGTTTGTTGTTCTCATCAACGTGAACTACCCTGGGTTTTTCTATTTCTTCTTCACTGAAAATGCCATAGGATATTATTATTACCTGATCTCCGATTTCCCCTAGCCTTGCCGCGGGACCGTTCAGACCGATAATTCCCGAGCCGTATTTTCCTTTAATAATATAAGTTTCAAAACGAGAACCATTTTCCATGTTTACCACCTGGACCATTTCATTCTCTCTCATACCAGCTAGTTCCATAAGATTTTCATCGATTGTTATGCTGCCTTCATAATAGAGTTCTTTCTCCGTTATCCTGGCTCTATGTATTTTAGATTTATACATTACTCTGAACATATATTCACCTCCGTCTCTCTGTATATTTTACAACATTATTTTATTCTCATGTGATAACATCGTTTAAGGAGGTATTAAATGAGTTTACAGTTTGCAGGCGTTGCTGAACTCATGAAGACAATCAGAGATATTTCAGAGGAAGCTTTCAAAGAAGATGTACAGCTTTCAGGAGAGATAAGAAATGCCCGGGAAGGCTATGGAAAGCTTTATCTGGAAGTTGTTGAAATTGTAAAAAGTTTTTACGGTAACAGTTTTAACTATCAAATAAGTTGTCAGATAGAAAACGCAACCAATGTGCTGGAAAACCTTGGAATCGATCAACCCTCTGAAATGGAAGGCCAGGAATACATGGTAAGAGGTTTTTTGAGATTCAGGGTAACACAAAATCGTTATGTAATAGAGTTAGTTGAAATACTACCTTCCGGAAAAGGTGCAATCGAACAGCGAAGAAAACACATATTGGGTAAACTTGAAAAAGAAGGGATATATCCTGTCAAACAAATAGAATCTTTAATAGAATTTGAGAAACCACCACTTAAACTTGCCATAATAGGTTCTCCCAACACAAGAGGGATAAGCGATCTATTTCATAACATTTACAGAAGCGCTGTTTTACCTGATTTTACGCTTTATCCCGTTAGCGTTGAGAGTACTGCTTCAGCTGAACAGATAACTGAAGCAATAAAAAAAGTTAACAAAACTGATTATGATTTAATTGTCATTGTCAGGGGTGGCGGTGGTCAGGGTGGATTGCTTTACCTTGAAGATGAAAAACTTGCAAGAGCGGTGATAAATTCAGAGATTCCCATACTTGTTGGAATAGGACATACCGAAGATAAATCCCTGCTCGATCTTGTTGCTACCATATCAAGGGAAACTCCGACAGCCGCAGGAAGCGAAATCGCGAATACAATAAACCATTTTGCTGATTCTACTGAGGAACTAATAGATAAAGTTAAAGAAACCTATTCAGAATTATTTTCAGAAAAAGCTGAAAATTTACATAGAGCACTTTCTGATGTTTCGGATTACGGCATTGACAGATATGTAAGTGATTACCATAAACAATTGGATTACTTCAAAAGGCCATTTTTGACTTTTAGCAGACGACTTGAAACGGAAAAAAGTTTTGTCGAAAAAGAAGAACGAAACCTCTTTGTAAATATAGAAGAGTTGTCTTATGGTATTAGAAATGATTACCGGGTGGCATCAAAAACAGCAAAGAAACTATCATTCAAATTAGATAGTGAAATATTAAAATCATACGAATTTGTGCAGGAACGTCCCTTCGATTTGGATAGACTAATCGGAGAAAAACATAAAAGCTTTCAAAATATCATAAACAAACTGGAAAATAATTTTGATAGAATTATTAATGATACTCAGCGAAAGCTAACTTCAAGCAAATCATCTGCAGTATTACTAAATCCATTTAATGTTATCAAAGGAATGGCAATTGTTTCGGATATAAAGAACAACAGGATCGAAAGCATTGATGAAATAAACAAAGGTGATAATATAAAAGTGGCGCTTAAAGATGGTTCATTAACGACTCAGGTTAAAAGGAAACAAAGGAAAAAATGGCAATCACAAAAAGATTTAAAGAAAAAGTAACAGAAAGGAGCTGCCATGGCAACGAAAAAACCAGAAATTAATCTCGAAAAAATTGAGGAAATGGAATTTCAAGAGATAAAAAAACTGGTAAAAAATCTCGAAAGCAAGCAGATTGAAACATTGAACTTCTCGATAGCTTTAAAGCTTGTAGAAAGAATCTCCGAATTTTACGATTTCAACAGAGACAGCATCGATATAGAAGAAGCCATCGAACTCTACGAAAAAGCAATGGAATTACTTTCACTGTGCAAAGAAAAATTATCATCGGTAGAAAATAAAAAAGAAGAAATTGATAGGAAATACAAAGAGATTCTCAAAACAGAAAACAACAGTAATTCTTAACTCTATATGAGTCTTTTATTGTGAGTTATAGTAATTGCTTCCAGTAAAAAAGACAAATAGTTTTGTTAAGAAATTAAAGAATTATAATAAGTTGAATAATTAAAAGTGTTATATTTAGAACCAAAAGTTGGTATAATATATGAGTAAACATCTATTTAGCTTGAAAACAGACGTTAGGAAATGGTAAAATCATTAAAGTCATAATGTGTAAAATATTTCTTATTTATTCATGAAACTTGGTTTCTTGGGTGTCAGTGTGATAGACTATTGATAGGCAAATTGACACATATTAAGAAGTAGCTCCAAAGGTTACGAGTTGGCACTATATGGTGATGTGCATTAAATATAATGTATGAGCTTATGTGCACTATTGAAAACAAAAAAGAACATATCTTTATAGGGGGTGTGTATAGTGGCAAAGAAACTCTTGAAATTATCGACACTGTTAGGCGTTGTACTTGTTATATTTTTATTAGCGGGCTGTCCGTTGACACAACCTAAATTTACGCTTTATGTGTCTACAGAAGGGCAGGGAGATGTAAATCTTGCTCCTGCAGAAGGACCTTATGTTAAAGGCACAACGGTTACACTAACGGCAGTACCAGAAGAAGGTTGGGAATTTGTTGAATGGTCTGGGGACCTTTCAGGATCAGATAATCCTGAAAGCTTGGTAATGGACGAGGAAAAATCAGTTACCGCACATTTTGAAGAAAAAGCCCCAATACCAACAATAACGTTTGTTAGCGTTCCAGATGATGTTTGTGGAACTGATGAGTTTGATGTCGTAGTTGAAGTTAGTGATGCGTCTACAGTAACTTTCTTATTGCAGAAAGATGAGGAAACACCTATTGAGCCAATTGATGTAGTTAAATCAGGGGATACTTATACAGTAACATTTGAAGCGCCTGATCTTACTGAAAATAAGAATTATGAGTTGGAAGTTTTTGCAGAAAATGAGGATGAAAGTAATACAAAAACAACTGGTGTCTACATATTAAAAACTGATGAAATGCTTCCTCAAATTTCACTAATGGAATTTTATGAAATACCTGAATGTAATGCAACTTCTACTGTAATAGAATTTGGTGTTTGTGATGAAACAGCCATTGATGTAAACTCACTTAGATTTGAAGCTAATGAAGGCGAAGTTGAATATGAACTGGGTGACATTGGTGAATATTGTTTAACCAATGGTCAAGCCACATGGACATTTGAAGATGTTGACTGTAAGGAACTAGAAATCACAATGTTCATATCGGACAAATGTGGTAATGAAGCTTCAAGAACACTAACACTTGATATTGACAAC
>JBNGCV010000046.1:0-10618 GCA_049975465.1 Kosmotogaceae bacterium
TCACGTCCGGTTTTGGGAGAGCCTGGGGGTGAAATCCCCCTGGGCCACTCACCCATTTCATTAGGGATGTAATGAAAAAAGTACCCAATAAACGATGGAAAGAAATATCTGAACGATTAAAAGAACATTTAACCAGTGTAGAACAACTACAAAACTTTATTGAAGAACTGGAACAGGAAGGATTCGAAAAAGCAGCACAAACATGTGAAAGATTCATGTTCGGATTATTCAACTACAAAGATTATCCAAGAAATCACTGGAGAAGAATAAGAACAACCAACATGATGGAAAGACTAAACAAAGAACTTAAGAGGCGATCAAAGGTAGTTGGTGCGTTTCCCAATGATGATTCACTCTTAAGATTGGTGGTATCTATATTGATGAACATAAATGAAGAATGGATAACTGGAAGGAGATACCTAACTATGTAATATAGCCTATTTTAGGATTCAGGTCATTTTTACAGCAGGTACTTGACACAACCAAATAAAACACTAATTTATTCTTTAACTACTATGGAGAAATAAATATTTCATAAAAAAAGAGGGACAAAACATCGTCCCTCTTTTTGGCACGCCCGGAGGGAATCGAACCCCCAACCTGCGGTTTTGGAGACCGCCGCTCTGCCTAGTTGAGCTACAGGCGTAAGCAAAATAATTATAAACTATGATAATGACCTTTTCAAGGCAAAAAGAACAAGTATGTAAGAATAATGGCTATAAAAGCAAAATAAATACCCAGGGCATTATCAAGTCTTTCTAGCAATCTTGGTAATGGTTTAAATGAGCTCCTAAACACAAAGTATGCGAAAACACCAAGTGCTATGATAATAATAGCTTCAATGAAATGATGGAAATCGAAACCTACTATTCCATGGAAAAATATTATTGAAATCAATATCCAGTAAGCTGCAGTAACATTCCAACTTTGCTTTGATTTTTGCTTGTTATATCCAAGAAAAACGAACTTTGAAAAACTCATCACAGTACCAATAGACGCGGCAATAAGTAAAACATCTGAAAAATATGGTACTGAATCCAGTATGCCTCCCTTTGTGACAAAACCCGAAGTCAATGGGGCACCACTTATTGCAAGAGCACCTACAAAAAGGGGTATGTATTCTTTTTTTAATAACTTCCCTTTCCATTTAGAAATATCTTGTGTTCCCAATCTTTCATAGATATTACCAACAACCATAAATAAAAGACCTTTAAAAACAGCATGACTAAATCCATGCCATGCTCCTGCTATATTACTAGCTGCAACAATAAATCCAACCTGAGAAAGTGTGTGATAGGCTAATATACTCTTTGCTTTTTTTGTATTCATTGCAAATATAACAGCAATAACAGCGCTAATTGAACCAATAACAAGGTAGACATTGCTTAACCAGTAAAAAGAGTCATAAAGGAGAAAACGTATTATTAAATAATCTTCTACCTTTACCATTATTCCTGAGAGTATTGGTGAAATCTCTGTTGGTGCCCCCGCATGAGCGTCAGGTAACCACATAGAAACAAAAAACAATCCCGATTTCACCGATAAACCAATAAATATCAAAGCAGGAATTAACGATCCTACCTCATTTAAAGATTCAAACGCGAAACTACCGGTCTGATAATATACCAATCCAATGGCTATAAGATAAACATAAAAGCCCATAGAAGCAATTATCATGTACTTCAAAGAAGCCCAAATCTGTTTTGATTTCCTCTGATATGCAATTAGCAGGAATCCAATTATTGAAACAAGTTCAAAAGTGACGTAGATATTAAACAAATCTCGCGAAACATAAACGGCATTGAGCGAACCATATAGCAACGTTAATAATCCATAAAATAAACCGCCATAATGCTTTTTTAAGGAATTCAAAGCAACAGCTCCAATAATTGTTAGAGAAGCAAGCATAAAGGGTAATGTTAACGAATCATATCCTATTGAAATGCCCAGATTACCCCAGTTACCAAGGGAATAGTTAATTTCCTTTCCTATAAGAAAAGGAATGAATATACCGCAAGTACCTAAAGAAAGGAAAAGTAATGATATTGAAAGCTTCCTTGAATTGCGGAAGATTATTGAAACACTTCCAGCAATTATGGGTACTATTATAAGGTAAATAATCACTTCGTTTCCCTTTCAAAAATTTGTTCTATAGTATGAACATCAAGCGTATGATATCTATTATGAAGCATAATTGTAAATAGAAGCAACAAACTCAAAACAGCAAAGCCAATTACAATGCCCGTTATAATGACAGCCTGAGGAATAGGGTTGGCCATTGTAATAAAATTTCTATCAACAGAGGAAATTATTGGCGCTTTAATACCACTTGCTGATGAAATTCCTGTATAAAATAAGACTGTTGAAATTTCAACAACTGCAAGAGATAGTACCTTTTTTAAGATATTTCTGTTAAAAATTATTCCTGCGGTTCCAATAAAAAATGATGCCAGTGCAGTCATAATAATCGTTGTTGAGATCAAAGTGTACCCCTCCTGACCACAAATTCGCTGGTAAGTTTCCAAGAACCCGCATACACTTTGAAACCAATTAAAAGATTTATCAATGGAATGATTCCTCCACTCAATATCGAATATGCTTCTGGTGGTCTGGTAAAAAGCAAAACAACATCTGGAAATATTGAAACCATTGTCATGATCGAAATTATGGTAACAAATGACATCGCTTCAAAAAACTTGATTTTATAAACATCATAATGCGCAAGTGCCTTTATAAAATTCGAACAAATTCCATACAAAACAACCCCGCTTGCCAGTATTACCCCTCCAGCAAAACCACCTCCAGGGGTTATATGACCTCTCAAGACGACATTCAAAAAAATCACAATTGATATAGCCATTATTCCACCGCTAAAAACCTTCGAAGTTAAGAAAACGGTTTGTTCTGAAATTTCACTTTTTGGCTCATACTTCAAAAGAAAACCAACAGAAATCACGATAAGTGAGAATAAAAGCACTTCGAAAACTGTGTCATATACTCTGGTTAATAAATAAACTGCTGTGACTGTATTTGGCAGATTCGTTCTTTCCCAAATTAAACCTACATTGTTATCTGTTGAAACATTTCCAAAAGCTGGGATAAAATGAATCATAAAAACAACCACAAAATACACAAAAATGATGGAAAAGAGCAATTTCTTCATAGATACCTCTCCACAATCTTTTCGATTTCATTACTTTCTTTAAGATCGTTGATGTTTTCTTCCATAACCTCCTTTATATCCAGCGAAGCTTCAGAAAACAAGAAAACATAACTCGTTCTATGTGAAGGCAGTGCCTCGATTTCGCTCTTCTTTTTAGAAAGTGATTTTAGGTGAACATAGTCAATTTCTTCATCGTTATGATTAAAAATCATTGTCTCAAGATATGGTAAACACTCAATTTCTCTTGTTGATTTTGTTATCTCTTTCGTTATTCCACCGCACAAGATATCCAGTTTTCTCTTCTTGAGGTCATTTACTGCTTCATCTATACTGTTGTACTGTACTGATTCAATTTCATAACCCTCGATTTTTTCCATTCTCGAGATTATCTGCCATTCCAATCCTTCAAAACCGTTGGCGTTTCTTTCGATCATATAGGGAGTTTCAACAAAACCCATTCTCACTTTTCTTTGTTTTCTAATGGCCATTACATAAACGAGAAAAATTAGAATTACTCCAACAGTAAACTGTGTAAGAGCCACATCAGGAGCTCCAATAAGAAGCATTAATACAGAAGAGAAAAAACCAACAATACCGAACCATAGAACACTTTTAAATGATGAGCGAACAATAATGACAGCAATAGCTGAAATTAAGTACAGGCATGCAAAAATAATTATTACAAAATCCATTTCACTTACTCCTTGATTTCAAAGAAGCTCTTGCAATTATATGGGTTATTGCAGGACTCATAATAATTAGGATAACAAGGATTGCAAACGTTTCAATAACACTCAGCAAACCCAGGAAAGCTGCTGATAAAATAATTAGACTTAGTCCTATAGTGTCCGCAACGCTAAGAAAATGCAATGTGATTATTAAGGTTTTGCTTCTAACCGCACGTATCGTGCCTGCAACAAGTAAGAAAGCTCCAGTGAAAAACAAAATATATGCTATTATTGTCATTCTCTCACTCCAAGAAAATAGGCAGCTATTATGGTTCCACCAGTATTCATTAAAAGGAAAACTAGTACAAGCTCTGAAAGGAAATTTATACTAAAATAAACATCAAGAAAAATTATCAGAACCGCTACCTTCTGCATAATTGACGAATATGCTATCAGGGTTTTCCATGGATTTCTATCTTTCGTATACATCATCATAATTATTGTAAGAAATAACGCAAGTCCAGCTGCTATAAAGGTAATCATTTTTTTACTCCATGAATAATTAATTTATCATCTTCTTTCATAACAACAATTTCTTCAGGTGTAAGCGTTATAGAAATAATTTTAGCAAATTCATCTATTCTATTTTCAGGTACTTCAGATTCATATGCAGTGAAATTCGGTTTCCTAAAAATTAGTGTAATAGATTGAAACAATGCTAAAGGATACTTCGATATGATCTTCATAAATGCTCTTAGTGAATTACCTCGAGGAAGTAATCTTCTCGAAGAACACACTGCTACAACGGAGATAATCAACCCAAATATTATATTTTCCAGTGAATAATTTGGTGCGAGCATTAACCATATCATTAAAGATGCCACAAAAATTATCATTTTTTTATAATTGGCTTCACTCTGAAGCCCTCCTCCATTTTAAAATGCTGCTTCCAGCCTGTTAAGTAATTTTTCTCTAAGATTTTCAGTGCTTTGTTGTATTCTTCGCCTGTTATCCTTCTAGCGATTTCTTTATGTTCTTTTGCTTTGTAAACAGGTCTGTATTGTGACATAAGAGAAATCGGCACAGAATAAGAAAGTTCAAAAGAAACAAACTCTGCCATTTTTTCAGTTCCTGCAAGATTCTCCGGCAAAACAAGATGCCTTATGATAAGACCTTTGTTTAAATCTTCTTTATAAGCACCAACCTGCCTAAACATCTCTTTAATTGCCTTTCTAGTGACAGTCCAGTAATTATTTACTTTTGAGTACTTTTTTCCAGTGCTATCATCTGTATATCTAATATCCGGAAGATAAATTTCAACGATTCCGTCAATAAGTTTCAATATCTCTGCTTTTTCATATCCGCTTGTATTATATACTATAGGCAGTACCAGCCCATTTTTAGCAGCGATTTTTAATGCTGAAACTATAAATGGAAGATGAGGTGTTGGAGTAACAAGATTGATATTCTCTGCTCCGTTATTCTGTAATTCTATAAATATCCTGGCAAGCTTTTCGACTGAAATATCATTACCGTAATTTTTCTGGCTTATACCAAAATTCTGACAGTAAACGCATTTCATAGTACAACCTGAAAAGAAAACCGTACCTGAACCACCACTTTTTACCAGTGGAGGTTCTTCACCAAAATGCCTTACCGCATTCGATATTCGAGGATTATCATTCTGCATACAGATACCCATATCAGTATGTCTGTTTACTCCGCATTCTCTAGGGCAAAGCTTGCAGTTTTTCAGATGCCCCATTAGTTCCTTCTCAATATCATTTATTTTTCCACTTTTAACCAGATCGATGTAATTTCCCATAAATCAATCCTACTCATCAGGATATATTTCCAACTTCGCACCAAGTTCCCTGTATTTCTCCCTGAGTCTTTCATAACCTCTAAATATATGACTTGCATTCTCAATGGTACTTTCGCCTTCAGCTGCCAAAGCTGCCACCAGTAAAGCAGCCGCTGCACGAATATCTGGAGCGCTTACCCTGGTGCCGCTCAGCTTTTTTACACCCGATATAAAAGCTGTTCTGTCATGAACCTTTACCCTGGCTCCCATTCTGTTCAGTTCATCAACGTAACCAAAGCGGTTTTCAAAGACAAGTTCCTCTACCTGAGAGTCCCCTTCTGCAGTACATAAAACACCTGTTATTATTGGTTGTAGATCTGTTGGAAATCCTGGATATGGTTTTGCACTTACCTTAAGAGGTTTTAATGAATCGCTTCCTGAAACTTTAACGTATTCCTCGCTAATCTCGACATCCACACCCAATTCTTTAACCTTTTTCAAAAAAACCTCTGAATATTTGGCAAAGGTACCTTCTACCATAACTTCGCCTTTCGTTGCAATACCTGCAAGTAGATACGTGCAAGCTTCTATTCTGTCGGGCATTATTTCGTATTCAACACCTTTTTTGTTCTTGCTACCTATTACTGTTAATCTGTTGGTACCCGCTCCCGTAATGTTCGCCCCCATGGCATTAAGAAAATTCTGTAGATCCTCTATTTCAGGTTCTCTTGCCACGTTTTCAAGTTCAAGTTCCATTCCCGGAATAAAAGCTGCTGAAGTCATTAATTGCTCAGTAGTACCAACACTTGGAAATGGTAATTCATAGCTGATTCTTCTTGCAACACTATCTGTTATTTTGCTATGAATGTCACCGTGTTCCTCAAAAATCTGAAAGCCTATTGCCTTCAATCCATCTATATGATAATCAACAGGTCTTTGTCCAATATTACAGCCACCTGGTTTGCCAACCTTGGCCCATCCACATGCCACTGTTAAAGGGCCAAGCAGATTGAATGAAGCTCTCATCTTTCCAACCAGTTCATAAGGAATACTTCCAATCAATAGTTTCCCTGGATCAACGATGACAGTATTATCAGAAAAGGTAACCTGTTTTCCTACATGTTGTAAAATAGAAAGCATTGTATGAACATCCTTTAAATCTGGAACATTCTTGATTATTACTCTGTCGTCAACTAAAACAGTAGCTGCAAGTATGGGAAGTGCTGCATTCTTTGAACCGCTTGCTTTAACTCTTCCCTTGAGCTGAGTGCCCCCATCTATTACTATATGACTCATTGAAAACCCTCCAATTATGTTTGAAAGTAACCGCTATCTACTAGATAATCTACCAATTTTGAAATAGTTTCTTCAGATTGTTTATAGTATATAGAGGTCAATGTTTCAACCGATTCACGACTTCCCACGACATTAGAAACAACATTAATAAATTCAGCCCAACTGTTTGTTTCCTCTTTGTAAGGCTCAAGTTCTGCTGGAAGTCCTCTCTTCCAATCAAAACCAATGGTTCCCTCAAATTTTGGTATTAAAGGTGTTTGAGAACTTCTCAGTCCTTTTACTCCTAAAAGATCTGAAATATTAAAGCTTTCTATTCCAAAGGTTTTTATCATCCTCTGTATCAACTCATAACTACCTGGTTTTCCTTCAAGCTTTTGTTTGTAATACATAAACCTTCCAATTAACTGAGATCCGATGTAAATGTTAACGTCTTCTTCTTTCCTTTTATTGACATTTAACGTTTTCAAAACAGCATTGCCAATCCACTCAAGTTCAACAGGATCAATGTTCTCTACCCTGTCATAATCTGAATGATAATACTTATCTGGCAAATGGCCAATGAAAGGCGAAGGTACGCCGTAAGCAGAAAACACACAGTGATCTGAACCACCCATAAAGGGCGATCTATAAAAACGTTTTATGGGGAAGAAACCATATGAAGGCATTCCTTCTTTCAGATAATAATACAATAATTCAGTCTCTTTTTGCGGAAGAACTGGTGGTGTTTCAGTAAGGAGTAGTGTTCCCTTTGTGATTTCCTGATCTTCACCAACCATATCGAGATTGATTGTAAACAAAGGTAGTTCATCTTCATTTTCGAGCTCCATAGCGTAAGGCATAGAACCGGAAAATTCAGGTACAAGAACAACTTTCATTGGTAAATATTCATTCTTCATTAACTCTTTACATAACTCTATGGCAAGAGCAGCTCCACTGGCATTGTCGTTCGCTCCTGGAGAAGGATGACAAAGATGGGCTGTGATAATACCATATCTCCCTTTTTGTTTATTTGTTAAGTCAATTTCCAGTACCTCAATATCCCCACTTTTGAGCTGACAGTTTACTTCTACTTCAATTTCTACTTCCTCGTTACTTTTAAGAGTAGTCTTCAAAAAACTAAATAATTCATGTGTAACAGAAAAAGCAAAAGCTTTATTCGTTATCGCCTTTTCATGATATGGAAAGCGTAGATAGTTTGTTAATGTAGAAAGTTGTGCTGGAAGCCGTCCTATCTCTTCACTTTTCATTCTCATATGACAGCTGATAATACCCCGAGCTTTTCCTTTTTCAACCACTTCTTGAAAAATATCAGAGGGATGTTTGTCTGTTAAAACTACCTTATCTTTATAGCTTTCATCGCCACCGTATTCTACAAGCCTGTAACTCTTTCTGCCCTCAGTTGAAACACTACCAAACACAATACTAAGAGGTGTTTCCCTGGTCGATACCAAAAATCGACTGTAGGGTTTTTTTAGCCTTAAAGATGATTCTCCTCGTGTCCATATTTTGTGGGTTTTGAGATTACCATACTTAACCAAACCATCCGATTTGTATTTCTTAAAAGAAATTAAGTCGGAAGCAATACCATTACTGGAAAGATAATCAGAGAGTTCTTCTGCGATTTTGTGATATTCATCAGTTCCAGCTGCACGATTATACCCTGATATCAATTTAACCAAAGATTTTACCTGGTCCCCATTTACCAGTTTCATATTATTTCCCCCAATATACATTTCTAATAACATTATAAACAAGTCAAAGAATAAAAAAAACCGGATCTATGATCCGGCTAAATGTGGGGGGTCTATCTTAAGGGGGATAGGGGGGTTAGTCACTATCCATTTAATATTGTAAGCTATGAATGTTAACGTAACATTTTGAATTTTGTTCCTGAAGGTTTAACCTTGGTAACCTCAATATTAATATCGAAAACTGCGTCAAATAATTCTTCAAAATCAATTCAGCTCTTTGTTCGATTAATTAGACCAATAGAATCTAAATAAAGTTCAAACCACTCAGGTCATACCAATAATGGTAAAATAAAATAATAAGCTATTAAAAACTCTCGGAGGAGGATTAAAATGAATGGACCTATTGAAATAGTTAAGAATGTTTTTTGGGTTGGAGCCAATGATTTTGACACAGCACTTTTTGAAAATCTCTGGCCACTGCCCAGAGGAATCTCCTATAATTCATTTCTAATAAATGATGAAAAGGTTGCACTTTTTGACACTGTAAAAAGCTGTTACTTCCCAACCTTTTTAAAAAGAATAAGAAAAACCCTTCCTGAAGGAAAAGGGGTCGATTATCTAATAATAAACCATATGGAACCTGACCATTCAGGTTCAATTGAAGCACTTAAAGATGCATATCCAGATATAAAAATTGTAGGAAACAACAAGACATTGAACTTCCTCAAAGGCTTTTATGATATCGAAGATAATACCGTAGAAATAAAGGATGGACAGGTAATTGAACTAGGGAAACACAAGTTGAGTTTTTTCATGACACCCATGGTGCACTGGCCTGAGACGATGATGACATATGAGGAAACAGAAGGAATCATTTTTTCAGGTGATGCTTTTGGAGGTTTCGGTACTTTAAATGGTGGAATTTTTGATGACGAAGTCGATACAGAATATTTCGAAGGAGAAATACTTCGTTACTTCTCAAATATTGTCGGACGTTACAGTCCTATGGTCCAACGGGCAATGAAAAAACTTAAAGAAGCTGAAGTTGAAATCAACATAGTAGCAGCAACCCATGGTCCAATCTGGAGGAAGAATCCAAAAACTATTATTGATCTGTATGATAGATGGAGCAGATTTGAATCAGATCCCGGGGTTGTACTGGTATTCGGTTCAATGTATGGAAATACTCAATCAATGATGGAATCTGTGGCAAGGGGATTAACTGAAGAAGGTGTTACAAATATCAGAATGCACAACATTTCTACATCACATTTATCATATATAATCCGGGATATCTGGCAATTCAAAGCTGCTGTTTTTGGCAGCTGTACATACAATACAGAACTTTTTCCGCCAATGAAGTTATTGATGGCAGAACTTTCAAATAGAATGATAAAAAACAAACTTTTGGGTTTGTTTGGATCATATAGCTGGAGTTCCGGTGCATTACAGGAACTTAAATCTTTCCAGGAAAGTTCAAAATGGGAACTTGTAGAACCTACGCTTGAAATTAGACATGCACCAACTAAGGAACAACTATCTTCCTTAAAAGAACTGGGAAGAAATATGGCAATAAAACTCGGAACGTAGATTAGGGGGAATAATTGATGGATACGTTTTTTGTTGTAAATAGATTCTTTTTAATATTGTCAATGTTTTTCTGGGGAGCATCGATAATCTGGGTAAACGGTTTTATAAAACCTCTTTTGAAAAGAAAAACATCCTCTGAAATGCAGGGATTCATTTTTAGAACCATGAGATTTCAGAGACGGGTAGTTTATTTATGTTGGCTTTTGTTTCTCGGAACCGCCACAACTGCATATACAGCGGGAGATCCTATGCTACAACGTTTTGAACTACTAAATACTGCTGGTATCATAACAGTAATTGTATTCTTAATACATATTTTCTTTACATTCTACATATTCAGAATTTCCAGAATGAATGAATACAGTCCCATGTCAATAACAGAAAGAGAAGTAAAGATATTGATCAA
>JBNGCV010000047.1:0-10602 GCA_049975465.1 Kosmotogaceae bacterium
AGATTAAGCAATAGTTATTATAACATTTCGCTTTTTAAATAATAGAACTAAAATGGCATCATTATTGTTGTTTCACAATATATATATCATTTAATAAAACCAGATTTTATTTTAATAAAAGGGTAATTTCTTAGCTTTAAGAATTCCGTATTATGATATAATGTATCGAAAACGATATATCGAGGTGGTAATATCTTTAAGTATGGGTTTCTAAAATATTTTGTACTGGAAATGATAATAAAACATAGCGAACTACATGGATATAAATTAATGAATCTCATATCTGAAAAAACGGGATTCGATGTTTCGCCAGGTTCGATATATCCAATACTCAAAGATCTTGAAAAAAAAGATTATCTACAGATGACCAAGAATGGTAGAAGAAAGATATACAGAGTTACAAAGAAAGGAAAGGATGCTTACAATGAATTAAGAAGTAAACATCAGGAAGCAAAGAAAAACTTTCGAAGTCTTTCACAATTATTTTCAGAGTATTTCAATGAAAATATTCCTCCTGATCCAGATGAACATTTGAAATATGTACCTGTAAGTATTAAGAAGCAGTTGCACAATCTATATAACAAAATTTTACAAACCAGATGGGACAACTCTAAGAATCTTAATGATTTAATGGAATCAAGTATAAAATTGACACAAAAGATAAATGAAATCATAAAAGAAACAAACGAGGTGAACAGTGATGGAGAAAACAGTAATTGAAGCTAGAAGTCTTACAAAGCAATTCAAACAGGTTCTTGCAATTGATAATGTAACTTTCAGTGTAAAAAAAGGCGAGATATTCGGACTTCTTGGTCCCAATGGTGCAGGAAAATCCACAACTATTAGAATGTTAACAACTCTCACAAAACCTACTGATGGAAAAGCTTACGTAAATGGTTATGATGTGGTGAAGGAAGCGAAAATGGTAAGAAAAAACATAGGTCTTGTTTCTGAAAAGACAATTTTATACGACAGGCTAACCGCCATGGAAAACCTGATGTTTTTTGCAAGACTAAACAATATGGAAACAACAGCTGCCCGAAAAAGATGTGAAGAATTATTAGAAATGGTTGAAATGTCAGAGTGGAAGGATGCCCGGGTGGGTCGCTTTTCAACAGGCATGAAGCAAAGAATTAATGTTATCCGTTCTCTGTTACACGACCCTGAAATTATCTTCCTCGATGAACCAACACTGGGACTTGATCCACAAACAACACGGAGCATAAGGGAATTTATACGAGAATTGAATGACCGGGGAAAAACAATAGTCTTGACAACACACATAATGGTTGAAGCAGATAATCTGTCTGACAGGATAGCAATTATTGACCATGGAAGAATTGCAGCAATGGATACTTCAAAGAATCTTAAACGCATGATTGATAATGATAAGACAAGGATAATTGATCTCGATATACCAAATATCACAAACTCTATGTTTTCCAGAATAAAGGAGCTGGATTGTGTAGAAAAGGTACTAAACAAATCTTCGGATGAAATCAGAATATATGTTAATTACGACGATCCACTTGAAATTCTTATTACCTTACTTAAAGAAAACAATATTCCTGTCAAAGGTATAAAGACAGTTGAACCAACTCTTGAAGATGTTTTCATAAAACTTACAGGTCACGAAATGAGAGATAATCCTGGAAAAAAAGCTGAGAATCGCTTTGAAAACAGGAGGGTCAGATAATGAAATATGCACTGTATATTGCTGTTAAAGACTTGATTTATTTCTTTAGAAGCCGGTTTGCACTTATTGCCTTTATAATAATGCCTGTTTTCATGATGCTCATGACAGGATATATATTTCCGAAAATGCAATCAAATAAAAATATGTCTATAGTTGTATTCTCCCATGACAAAGGTTTTGTAAACATGATACGAGACAATGAAGTTGAAGGTTTTACCTTTGTTGAAAGTGAAAAAGAACTTCGTGAATATCTTATTGAAGAAAAAGCTGATGCAGGTATGATAGTTCCTGAAAATTTTCTTAAGAGTGTTTTAATAAATAAAGAAGTCACTGTCAGAATTATTCCGAGCCCTTCCAATCCACAAATGGCTATGTCTGCTTCTCAGGGCGTATTGTCCACACTTGGTACCAGTATGGGCGGCTCACAGGCCCAAATAGACATAAAACTTGAAAATCCTTCGGGTGGTGAATTCAGTTATTACAGTTTCATGGCTCCAGGAATAATGGCAATGGTCGCTGTAATGAGCGTGGTCAATGGGCTTGCTGCTGCAATAACTATGGAAAAAGAAAAGGGTACTATGGATGGAATAATGACAACGCCCATACCACGTTCTTCAATTGTTCTTGGGAAGGTCTTATCCCAGACAACAAGGGGGTTATTACAGGCAATTGTAATATTACTGCTTGCAATATTTCTATTTGGGGTTACAGTACAGGGTTCACTTATTCTAACGTTTTTTCTTTTGATACTCGGTATCTTCAGTTTCATTGGAATTGGCATAATAATTACCGCAGGTGCACCCGATCAGGAATCATCACAGATGATTCTGACTTCGATTACATTCCCAATGTTATTCCTTTCGGGCGTATTTTTTCCTGTAGAACAAATGCCAAAATTTATGCAATATCTTTCGAAGGCGTTCCCTTTAACCTTCGCAGCAGATGCATTACGAAAAGTTATGATTATGGGAGCTTCACTGTCCAGCATACGTATAGATGTTATCGCTCTGGCTTTGTTCGCAATTGTTACACTATCAGTAGCAGTACCTATGTTCTCAAAACTGACAACAACATGAAAATTAAAACGAAATAAACAACCGGAACTATTTCTTTGGACAAAAGTGATCTATAACAAATTCCTGGCCACCTATTGAAAAGGAGTTAATAGTACCCTGCAGGGTGAGTATTCCTTGAACAGGGTCTGATACACTCACGGTAACACCAGAAATAATAGAACCGTTAAAAGATATGATATCTGTTTCATTTTTAAGCGCACCATTTATTTCTATATTGACGTTTCCTCCATAATAACCATAATTCAGTTTTAAACTGGATAGTACGCTTGGAAACTTAAATTCAAGATTGACATTATTTGTCCAGATCTCTTTCCCTGAACCACCTGCCATTCCAACGGCTTGTACTTCAGCATATCCATTGTTTGTTGAACCGCCACCATAATAATAAAAAGTTTCTGCTGTAACCTGCGTAAAACTCTCATTGAAACTATCTCCAACATAATACTTAGTCCCTACAGTTAATCCTTCAAATTCCAGACACTTTAAAAACAGCCATGGACAACCGCTCAATAGAAATAGTACAAATACAAGTACAATTACTACTGAAAGCTTTTTCATTATTATCCCCCCTTTTTTTTACAAACAACATTGTACTCCTGACTTACAAATTTTCGAGCCATTTAATGAAGTCGAATTTGAATAATTATAGTAACAAGATAACTACATATTAATTTGCTAATGCATTCGATTTCAGCTGAAGTAAATGAACATTATTAGTACATAAAATAAAAACATTCACTTCGCCATGCTTACTTTATTGATGATAAAATAGAAATAAGACTAAATTGCTTAAACCAGGAGGGTTATCAATGCAGTACATTACATTTGGCAAAACCGGTCTAAAAACATCAAGATTTGGAATGGGTTGTATGCGTTTTCCCACAAAAGAGGACAAAATTGATGAAAATCAAGCAGCAAAAATGATTCGATACGCCATCGATAAAGGTGTTAACTATCTTGATACAGCTTATCCTTATCATAATGGAGAGAGCGAAGTTATCCTGGGAAAAGCTCTCAAAAATGGCTATAGGGAAAGAACCTATTTAGCAACGAAATCCCCTGTGTGGCTGGTAGAAAAATATGAAGACTTTGAAAAATATCTGGATGAACAACTTGAAAGACTTCAAACAGACCATGTAGAAATATATCTTTTGCATGCTCTTAATGAGAAAAGCTGGAACAAAGTAAAGGAACTGGGCGCATTAAAATTTCTTGATGAAGCAAAAAGAAAAGGTAAAATAAAGTTTGCAGGTTTCTCATTTCACGATAAATATCCAACCTTTAAAAATATAATAGACTCCTATGAATGGGATATGTGCCAGATTCAGTTAAATATTCTTGATCAGGAATATCAGGCTGGAATAAAAGGATTAAAGTACGCATCAGGTAAAGGAATTCCAGTTGTAGTAATGGAACCATTACGCGGTGGTAAACTTGCCCAACCTCCTTCAAAGGAAATTGAAGATGTTTATGAAAAGGCTAAGGTTAATAGAACACCTGTGGAATGGGCTTTTAGATGGTTATATGACTTTCCTGAAGTTAGTGTAATTCTCAGTGGTGTAAGTACCATGGAACAGCTAAAAGAAGATATTGATATATTTGATGAAGCAAAGGCTGATGTTATGAACGATAATGAAAAGCAAATCATTGAAGAGGTTATCAATGTCTATAAAGACAAAATTCAGGTAAATTGCACCGGCTGTAATTACTGTATGACCTGTCCTTCAAAAGTTCAGATACCGACAATATTTTCCTGGTACAATGATTCAGTTATGTACGATGAAAAGGAAAAATATTCAAAGCATTATAAGAAGCTTCAAGAAAAAAAAGGAGATGCTTCTCAATGTGTAGAATGTGGACAGTGTGAAGAAGCCTGCCCGCAAAATCTCAAAGTTATTGAACTTCTTAAAGAAGCGCATAGTTTTCTGGCAGAATGAGAGTTTTCTTATTGAAAATGAATATTGTAAATTAGAGCAAAGGAGAAAATCCGTTGGTAGAAGTTGTTGTTAGTGAGATAATCGTTTTGTTCTTGCTGGTTGGACTTGGGTTTTTTATCAGAAAGATTGATCTTATTACAGCTGATTTTACCAAAGAACTTGCAAACGTGATTATCTATGTCACACTTCCGCTAAGATATTTACATCCATGGATTTTCCTTTTTCCAAAGATGTTTTTGCCAGTGGATTAACCGTTATGATAATAGGACTGGTCTTTTATGGAGCCATGGTTATTTTCGCTTCTCTTGTCACAAAGTCCCTAAATGTAGATACAAAAAAGCAGGGCGTATTCAAATTTATGATTGTTTTTGGTAATGTTGGGCTACTTGGATATCCTGTGATGGATGCCACTTTTGGTAGAGAAGGTGTGTTTCATGTTGCTCTCTTCAATATATGGTTCAACATATTCTTATGGACAGCCGGTATAAAATATATAAAAAGTGATGACAACAGCTTTAACCCAAAACTTATGCTAAACCCCGGTCTTACAGCAACATTAGCTGGGTTCATATTTTTTCTGTTCTCCATTAGATTACCAACAGCATTACAATCTTCAGTAACCCTTTTAGGTGACTCCACAACGCCTATGGCAATGCTTGTGGTGGGCTCACTGCTCGCAGAAACAAAAATTACAGCAGCTCTTAAAGAAACCAATCTACAAATTTACACTGTCATTAAGCTTGCCATAGTACCCGCTGTTATGTACTTTGTGCTAACATTAATGGGGTTTTCAGGAGTTACAAGGGCAATACCTGTCATATTAAGCGGTATGCCTGCTGCTGTAAATACAGCAGTTTTCGCCAGGAAGTACGAAGCTGACTTCCACTTTGCTTCCAGAGCTGTCTTTATTTCAACCTTGTTTTCATTAGTTTCAATTCCATTGATGATCGTGCTGGTTCAATAAATAAATGGGATTAGTTTATTAGTTCTCCTGCTGTACTCAAGGTACAGTTCTTTGTATTCTTTTATCATTTTCTGTTCTCTGTACTCAACCCTTACAAGTATTCCCAGCATAGAAAATGCAAGAAAAAAGAAGGACGTGAATGGACTGAATAAGCATAAAGCTATTCCAGAAAAGGAAATCAGTAGACCTGTATATTGAGGATGTCTTATGTGCTGGAACATGCCATTTGTAATCAACGCATTGGACACTGTACTCTGATTCCAGAGCTGGTTTTTAGACCTAAATGTTACAAAGGCACCGGTTAAAATTACCGCTATACCCAAATATCTCCATACATTAAAAGGCTGAGACCAACTATTATAAAATCCAGGATTAACAGTGGTTCCCACTATAACGCCAAAAATTATGAATGAGCTCATGGTAAATTTTGATTCGGATTCCATGTAGTCTCTTTCGGGTTTTTTAAAGAGAAAAACATAATATATGTCTCCAATAACCCAAAAAATAATCGCAGACCAGAAGAACACATGACTCATTCAAATTGCTCCTGTTTTGTTTCAAGATTTGTTAGATAGTTGTCTACTTTAAGTAAAGCTTTTTCGAAATTCCTACACGTGACTTCATCAACGGTTTTATTTCCATAATGTATATTGACATAAACTTCTGTCAAATAACTAAATGCTTCTTTGAACTCTTCCAAATTCATTTCTTTGCTTATCTCACGTTCAAATAATTCATATGGAGTTAAATGATGCATC
Source organism: Kosmotogaceae bacterium (assembly GCA_049975465.1). GTDB lineage: Bacteria > Thermotogota > Thermotogae > Petrotogales > Kosmotogaceae > JASMTM01. The sequence continues at coordinate 6,432 of JBNGCV010000047.1, forward strand.
CTGGCAAAATACTTGCGTCTGATCCACCAGTAAGCTCCTAAAATGTATTCTCTTGTCTTAGAGAAAGCAGGAAACTTCTTTAGTGAAAATAATGGAACGCTTTCAGGAACTTCTTCTTCTTTTTCAGTACTTCTCCTTTCACCACTTTTTGAAAACATTGAATGAATAATAAATCCCATAAGTAATACTCCAAGTGTAGTTAAACCAATCACTATAAAAACATGAAAACCCCTTGGTATATTAACTTCAACTTCCCTGTAATCACTTGCTTGAAATGGCTGAAGTGAAATGATTGGCGCGTCACCGGTTCCGCCTGAAAAACCCTGACCGAAGGACAAACCTTCGGTAATAGTCAATCCCTGAAAATTTTCTATGAACAGTATCAATAAAAATCTAATTCCAACAATGAAAACAATCAGTAAAAGGCCAATAGCAAAGGCTTTCCAAAATCCTTTTATGCTTGATGCTTTCCAGAACATATATCCCATTATAAATGCGCCAAGACTTAGAATAATCAACAGCGAACCTTCGGGTAACAAATTCTGCATATCAATGTCATCAAGTTCATTGTTTAGTCTTATGCGTGTTCTTTCTGTGCCCTCTGATTGATCTGAACCTGGATATACTTCTGCAATATCTGGCCTTTGTTCTTGCAAATGTTCTTCCGTTTCTGTTTCATTGGTATATTGAGCAAAATCAATGAAATTACTTTTAACGTCTGGTATAAAGGCTATGATCATTACACAAAGTACTGTAAAAACGGTTATCGAAACAATATTTACTTTCTTATACTTTAGTGCAACCCAAACAAGAATCAAAATAATGAAAAAAAGTGAATCCCCATAACTACCCAGTACCGGGAGTAGCGTTAGATATATTCCAATCAATGCTAATCCGGTGATAGAGAACACAGTGGAAGCATTCACTATTAGTGTAATACCTGTTGCTGCCAGAATATAATATATTGTATTTTCAGCACTGGCTTTATTAACACCATTTGCGATTATTATTGAAAATATTATCACTATGGGGATCAAGAAAATTGAAAAGCACCCATAGCCTTTACTCGAGATAAACCCCATAAACGTAAGAAATCCACCAAATATCAGTAGAGAAATGAGTGAAAATTCAGGATGAAACAAATACGTCGAGATTAGAAACAACAATATGCAATTGAAAATATCTTTAGTGAAAATCCTCAATTTCCTTTGTCACCTCTTGTAGGCTTTGATTTCCACGAACGATTCTGACTATTATTTGTTCCTGAGCCAGTAAGGCACCTTTTTCTTCAAGTGCTCTCATATCAAGCGGGAGTAGATCAAAGGATCTGGCTGGCAAAAATCTTGGATCTCGGTAACCAAAAGGCAGTAACAATACTATTACCCTGGAACATTTTGACTTCGCTTTAATTAATAGAGGTAATATTGAATCAGTTAAGAACATGGAAAATAAAACCAGCGTCGTCGATGGAATTAATTTTTCCAGATTTTCTGAAAGTACATCGGTTATCTCAATACCTTTTTCACTTCCTTCAGCCATTGAAAAAAGCTCAACTGTTTCGACCCAATCTGTTCTTCTATCACACTTTCTGGTCCAGATATCCTTCCCAACTACATTCAGTTCCGATGTATGTCCACTGTCGTGTATCCACTTAACAAGAGATGCTGCAGCAACGATAACCTCTTCCTCATATTTTTCTCTTATCATTTTCCAGACATCTCTGGCAAACACTTCGTGAGTAAGGTTTAAATCTACATAAATTAATGCCCTGCTTGTTGCTGTATAGTTAAATTCTTTAACAAACAATTCATTCATCCTTGCAGAAATTTTCCAGTGAATCCTGTTAAGTGGATCCTGTGAATACTTCCTTACTCCTTTCAAATCTGTTGTATCTTCGAGTAGCTGGAAATCGCTTTTCTTTCCAGGAAGTAATTCTCTTAACCTCAGAGGAAAAACTTCGAAATCCATAATTTTCGACAAAACTAGAATTTCAAGTGGTTTATAGTAAGTTGCCCAAAGTTTGTAAAAACCTGCAGGACCATTCAGTGAAACGATGACTTTCGAAAGCATTTTTTTGCCGCGTCTTCCAAACATCAATTCCATTTCAAAATCACATTTTCCTCCATCATCAAACGCCAATTCTCTTTTTCTACTGCTTGAGGCACTCGCAATCGTAGATCCAAGTTGTGTAAAAGTCAATGTCTTCCGTTGAAAGGTTGGCTGTTCCACAGAATAATTTATTGTGATGGGGTCATTGATAAATGTCCTGTCTTTTGAAACATCTCTTTTGATTAACAGCGTATTTATTATTTTTTTTGAGACGAAGTAATCAAACCATATCATTCCCAGAAAGCAAGCAAAGATCAATGAAAAAGTACTAAATAGAATTACATTCCACAACGCTACCAGTATTGAAGAAATTATCAGCAACTTCTTAGAAGAATAAGTTTCTCCGTATTTAAGATTTTCATTCTCTTTCATTAATCATCGGTACCTCAATATTTTCAAGTATTTCACCAATAACTTCTCTGGTTGTTCTCTTCATTAAGCGTGCTTCTGGTGTTAAAAGGATTCTGTGGGAAAGTACATCAGGAGCCATAAATTTCACATCATCAGGAATCACAAAATCTCTGCCCTTAATGGCTGCTAATGCTCTGGACAAATTCATCAAGAAAATTGAACCTCGAGGGCTTGATCCCAGAGCAAGATCTTTATGCTTCCTTGTGGCGTCAATTATAGAAACTATGTATCTCATAATATCAGGTGAATAATCTACTTCCTTTACTTCGTTTTTTGCACTGTTAAAATCTTCCAGATTTGCAACTGGTTCTATGATCTCCACAGGGTGAATGTGTTCCAAGCCCTTCAACATTTTGAACTCTGAATCAGTATCCGGATATCCCATTGATAAGCAAATAGAAAACCTGTCTAGTTGTGCTTCAGGTAGAGGAAAAGTCCCTTCGAATTCAATAGGATTTTGTGTAGCAATGACAAAAAAATCTTTACTTAATTTGTGCGTCGTTCCATCAATACTTACCTGTCCTTCTCCCATTGCTTCAAGTAAAGCTGACTGTGTTCTTGGAGTTGTTCGGTTAATTTCGTCAGCCAAAAGTATATCCGAGAAAACTGGCCCTGGTCTGAATTTGAATTCGTTCGATTTGATATCTAGAATATTCAATCCAGTTACATCAGATGGCAACAAATCTGGTGTACATTGTATCCTCTTAAACTCCGCAGATATTGATATAGAAAGACTCCTGGCAAGCATGGTCTTGCCAACACCGGGTACATCATTCAGTAAAGCATGACCACCTGTAAGCATTACGGAGAGAATTTTTTGAATTTTTTCTTCCTTGCCTACAATAACTTTCGATACATTTTCTATTATTTCACCTGCAAAATTCTTGACTGAACTCATTTTCCCGCTCCCTGAAATATAAGATTTATAAGGCTGTTAACTGAACTACTAAGATTATAACAGCTTAAAGTAGCATGGTCTGGCTAACTTAAAATTTTTTCTGTTACCGTTTAGACTTTTAAACAAAATATCTCGTAGTCTTTGTTTCTAATGAATCCTAACTTCTCAGCAATTGCAATGGATAGGGTGTTGTTCTCTCGACAATGCCAGCGAAGATTATATCCCTTTTCTTTACAATCTTTAATTGTTTCTTTAGCTACAGCTGCCGCCAGACCTTTGCTTCTATAATCACTAACTGTCTCCAGCCCCAGCTCGCGTTCATTATCAAATGCATATACAGTTAAACACCAGGAAGCAATAGTATCTCCATCAAGTGCGCAATAACCTGTTCCTTTCGTGCTAAAATTGTCTAAATCCTCCCAAAATGAATGAACCCATCCATTTAGTAACCTGTGATTTCTTAACTTATTATTCTTTATTGCTCGATCAATTCTTATTATTTCAACTTTACTATTTGTTCTATTATCAATATAATCTGCTATAGCATTCATTTTGTAATACCTTCTTCTTTGAATGAAAACCCTGTCTCTTCCAAAGATTTCAGGAATTATCTGTTTCCAGTGAGAATTCATATCAACGTATATTAAAAGTTCACGTAATCCATACTTCTTTAATTGAGGAATAAGTTTTCTGTCGAGGATAGCGTAAAATTGGTGCTGTAAAAAGAGAAAAGCCCTGTATCCTATAATAGGA
>JBNGCV010000048.1:0-5472 GCA_049975465.1 Kosmotogaceae bacterium
GGAGGATCAGTCTTTAGAGGGACAGTTCTTGGAGAGAACAACGTTTTTGATGATCCTAAAGGTATATGTCCTGTAGATCGAGATTGGCCAGAGAATTTCTTTACAATTGACAAGACTTTAGGTAAGCAATCTTAGAGGGATTTATGAAGAAATATCTTTGTTTTTTCTTGCTATTATTTATAACAATGGTTTCGTTTGGAAATGAGGTAATTATTGATTATTTCGGTGTAACAACCTGTCAGGAATGTCTTGAAGCTGAAATGACAATTGAAAACGCAAAATTTGAAGTAGATCGGGAAATAGTTGTAAATAAGTTTCTTCTTTCTGAAGCCAAAAATCAGGAACTTAAGCTTAAGTACGCAAAGGTTTATGATATCTCTGAAGAATTCTATGATGACTATCCTGTTATTTTCGTGGGAGATAAAGCCTTTTTACATGATGATATAAGAGTTAGTAATCTTGTTGGGGCAATTGAGGAATACACAGAAGAAGCCAGATTACAAAAGCTTCAGGAAATTGAAGAATTGGAAGAAGATGTTACACAGCGCATAAAGAGCCGTTATGAAGAGTTCAGTTTCTTCATTGTACTTGGCGCAGGATTGATTGATGGGATTAATCCCTGCGCCTTTGTTGTTTTAATCTTTCTTGTTTCTTATCTGTTTTATGTTGGAAGAGGTAAAAATGAAATCCTCATTGCCGGATTGTTCTTTGCACTTGGATTGTTCGCCGCCTACATAGCGATGGGAACAGGTTTGCTGGGTGCTGTTGGATATCTGGAAAGTATTTCACGTATTTTCCAGCTTGTATTCTATCCAGCAATGGCTGTTTTTACAGGTTTATTGGCTATCCTTTCAATCAATGATTATTTCCGAATGAAGTATAAAGGAAAAAGTGGAATATTAGAGCTAACTCCTGGATTAAAGAGAAAAACACACGACATAATAAGAAAAAATGCCCGGGCGAAAACGATATGGCTCGCTTCTTTAGTTGCAGGATTACTCATATCCTTTGTAGAGTTTATGTGCACAGGACAGGTTTATCTGCCTACAATAGTCTATGTGATTAACAGTGTAGGTTTAACTCCGGGCGCCATGGTGCTTCTAATAATTTACAATCTTGGTTTTGTAGTACCTGTAATCGGTATAACTCTTTTCGCTTACTATACTTCATCTACGAAAAAAGTACGGCAATTAATGGAATCAAAGGAAGCCGCTGCAAAAGTAAAACTCGTTCTTGGTGGATTGTTTGGTGTGTTCTGTATTATTATGGTGAATATTTCAGTGAATATATTTAGATGACAGACTGTAGAAGACGAGAGCCAAGAAAGACCAAGAAGACGAGAATCCTAGAAGCCGAGAAGCCGAGAGTAAAACACGTCCAACGTTTCACTTGGTCCATCGTCCAACGCTTGCCACTGGCAAGCTTCGTCCATCGAAAGTTCAAAACACGTGAACCGTTTCCCGTGAACCGATTGGAGCATGGTAGACGATCGTAGAGAGAGGCTTGATCTGATGGCGCAAGATGCTCGAAAAGAGGTGCTCAGAGAGAGCAAGAGCTTAGAAAACGAGAGGCTGAGAATCCGAGAAATTTATAGAAATCGTGTCTAGGGTCTGGGGTTTAGGGTCTAGCAAAACTAAGAAATAAACACCCCTCATCGCTGCGCACCACTCCTTCCAAGGTGAGAATTAAGTGACGAAACACGTTGTTCGTTGTACGTAACGCACAACCTACCACTGACCACGTACAGCGGCTTTAAAGAGGGCAAGCCGAAGATGGGCATGTGCACTTGACATGAAGAAACGTTGTACGATAGTTCGTTGCAGGTTGTGCGAAAAGTTCAAAACACGAGAACCCGAGAAAGAAAACACCCACCACCGCAGGCGGTCCCCCGCCCTCAAGGGCGGATTACACACCGGAAGCGCTAACGCGGTACTCCTCTCTTAGAGGAGAATTAAGTGAAAAAACACGTTGTATACATCAGTAGGTTGTGCGTTTTACGTATTTTAAAAACTTCTAGGTTCTAATGCTCTCGGGAGGGTTGAAGATTTTTTGTACTCAAAACGCCCCTTAAGGGACCTGCTGATATATTATGAATGTCTATTTCAACTTTTTCGCCTATCAGTTCTTTCGGGCCAGAGAAGATAACAATTTTGTTTGTTATTGTTCTCCCGTAAAGATTTCCATCCTTCAAAGTTCCTTCAACGATTATTTCCACATTTTTTCCAACATACTGTTCGTTTTTCTCTCGATTGATAGATTTCTGGAGTTCAAGGAGTTCGTTCAAACGTGCAGCTTTTACTTTGTTTGGAATATTATCTTCGTATTTACTTGCTGATACCGTTCCTTCACGAGGTGAATAAACAGCGAAATTGACTCTATCGTAGCGTACAGTTTTAAGTAGTTCTTTCGTTTCTAGATAATCGTTCTCTGTTTCACCGGGAAAGCCCAGAATGAGATCGGTACTTAATGATGCTTCGGGTAATTTTTCTTTGACCTTTTTAATAAGCTCTAAATACTCTTCCCTTGTATATCCTCGGTTCATTGCTTTTAGTATTTTGTTACTTCCTGACTGTATGGGAAGATGTATCGATTTTGATATTCTGTCCGATGAAGCGATTGTTTCAATAAGCTCTTCCGAGAAATCTTTTGGGTAAGATGTAAGAAACCAGATTCTTTCTATACCTTCAATCTTTAATGTCTCTTTTATTAACTTAGCCAATGAAGTATCATTATCGAGATCTTTTCCATATGAATCAACATTTTGTCCCAAATATGTGATTTCTTTGTAGCCATCATCAGCAAGTTTTTTTACTTCAGGAAGAACGTCTCCCATCGTTCTGCTTTTCTCTCTACCCCTAACATAAGGAACTATGCAGTAACTGCAGAACTTATCGCATCCGTAAATAATGGTTACCCAGGCATGATGTTTACTATCCCGGTAACGAGGTGTTGTAGCGTTTAGCTTATCTAATTTATCGGAGAAATCAGCAAAGCGTTCTCCTTTTGAAGCTCTTTCGATGAAATCATTTATTTGTGAAATATTTCGTGTTCCGAAAACGAAATTCAATTCTTCATGGGTTTCAAGCAACTTCTTTCTCTCTTTTTCAGCTACACATCCACCAAAGCCAATAATCAAATCGTTCTTTCTTTTCTTCAACGCTTTGAGTCTTCCCAGTTTGCCATAAGCCTTTCTTTCAGACTTGCCTCTTACAGCACAGCTGTTTATTATGACAGCGTCAGCGTTGTTCTCGGTGTCAACGATTTCATGACCTGCCTTTCTAAGAATACCTGCCATGGTTTCTGTGTCATTTACGTTCATTTGGCAACCAAAGGTTCTGAAATATATCTTCACAATTATCTCTCCTGTTTTTTCTCTTTAAATTTTACTATATTTGTCAGCTTTTTTTCAGTAAGACCTGACCATTAAAAAAGACTGCCCTAAGGCAGTCTTCTTTATTTTGTGATCAATTATAACTCATCTTCATCTTCATCGAGATCGCTGTCTTCGTCAGTCAAATTGTCTGATGCTTCTTCTTCAGCTGTAGCTACTTCTTTTTTCTCTTCAGTGTCTTCTGATTTTTTTTCTTCTTTTGGTTTTTCTGATGCATCAGTATCGAGTCCTTCTCTGCCTTCGAGTATGGCATCAGAGATAATGCTCGTGATAAGCTTTATTGTCCTTATAGCGTCATCGTTACCTGGAATAAGAAAATCTAACACATCGGGATCACTGTTGGTATCAGCAATTCCGATAACAGGGATCTCAAGCTTGTTGGCTTCTGCAACTGCTATCTCTTCTTTTTTGGTATCGACTACAAAAACAACATCAGGTAATCTCTCCATATTTTTAACGCCATCTAGATTTCTTTTCAGCTTGTCTAAATCTCTTCTGAGCATACTCTGCTCTTTTTTGGGCATTTTATCGATTTCTCCGGTTTCTTCCATTTCTTCATAGCGTTTCAAAGCGCTGGTTCTTTTTCGTATTGTTTCGAAATTGGTTAACAAACCACCAAGCCATCTGTTGTTTACATAGAAAGCACCACAGCGATTTGCTTCTTCTTCAATAATTTCCTGGGCCTGTCTCTTTGTTCCAACGAAGAGAAATGTGGCGTTCTCCTGTGACTTTGTTTTGACAAAATCGTAGACCTGATCTATCCATTTAAGGGTTTTCTGAAGATCGATGATGTAGATGCCCTTTCTTTCTCCATAAATGTAGGGCCACATTTTGGGATTCCATCTTCTTGTTCTGTGACCAAAATGTACTCCCGCTTCAAGCAGTTTTTTCATCGTAACTACTGACACTTAAAAAACACCTCCGTTTGGTTTTCCTCCAGCCTGTTGATAACCGACCCGAATTGTGGGCACCGGGGTTATCAGAGATAAGACTGTGTGGAATTATTTATTTAGTATTTCCTCCAATTTATAACTTTTTGCGTTGAGCCATAGATTTTCCAGCGAATAAAACTCTCTACCCTTTTTGCTGAAGATATGTACGATAAAAAATCCACAATCAACAACCATCCAATCATAACCTTTACCATGGTCATAATAGATTACAGGAATATTATCTTTCTTTACATATTCTAGTATTCTATCTCTTAGTGCTTCCATGTGTGGATCTGAATTAGCAGTTGCTACTATAAAATAACTGGTTAGATTGGAAACATCATGAACATCAAGCACCGTGATATCTTCAGCTTCAGTGGTATCAAGTACCCCTACAATTTCAGTAATCTCTTTGTCCAAAAATTCACCTCCCATTTATGGTTTTTTATTTTTTTATCATCAAAACAAAGGAATGACATTAATTTATTCTACTGTAACGCTTTTAGCCAGATTTCTCGGTTTATCGGGATCGTATCCTTTGAGAACAGCAACATGATAAGCAAATAGCTGTAAATAGGGTGACATGATCAAAGGATACAGTGGTTCACTTACAATAGGTGTATCGATTCTGCTATTGACGACTCTACTTACATCCTTATCATTTTCTGAGCATATTGCAACAACCTTTGCATTACGTGCCCTTGTTTCCATAACATTAGACAAAGTTTTTCCTTTTAGTTTATCATCAGGAACGATGGCAAAAACTGGAAAATTTTCATCCAGCAATGCTATAGGTCCATGTTTTAATTCTCCTGACTGATATCCTGACGCATGGATATAACTGATCTCTTTAAGCTTTAAAGCTCCCTCAAGAGCTGTGGCATAGCTGTAGCCACGCCCTATATACATGAAATGCAGGTATTTGTGATATTCCCTGGCCAGTTCTTGAGTTATGTAATCAGCTTTTGACAGTACATTTTCAAATAGTGTTGGCATGCTTTCAAGCTCGTTTGTTAGTGATATCAATTTATCAACGTTGGTACCACGCAAATATGAAATGTATATACCAGTTAGTAGCAAAGCCATTAGTTGAGAAACATATGTCTTCGAAGCAGCAACGCCTATTTCCGGACCAGCATTCAAATATAT
>JBNGCV010000048.1:5572-6843 GCA_049975465.1 Kosmotogaceae bacterium
AAAACAAGGCCTGCATGATAACTCGTTCCGCAGGCAACTATTTGAACGGTTTTTGCATTCTTTATTTGGTCTTTCATTTTTTCCAGTTCTTCAAAATATGCCAGGTTATTTTTGATCCTGCCTGCCATTGCATTTCTCAAAGTATGTGGCTCTTCAAAGATTTCCTTGAGCATGAAATGAGCGAATCCGCCCTTTTCTGCCGCTTCCTCAGTCCATGAGATGTGAGTTGGAGATCGGTCTAGTTTTGAACCGTCTATCCCTGTAAAGCTAACTTCGCCAGGTCTTACTAAAGCCACATCGCCGTCTTCCATGAAATAAACATCATTCAAGTATGATAGTAGCGGAGTAACATCAGAAGCAATAAAACCGCCCTGTGAAGTGGATGCTACAACTAAAGGACTTCCCTTTCTTGCAGCAACAATCTCTTTTACTTTGTCAGCGTGTATGACACCGATTGCGTAAGCTCCAACAAGGTCAACTAAAGCATGTCTTACAGCATCTACCAGATCTCCATTGAAGTATTCTTCTACAAGATGGGTAATGATTTCTGTATCGGTTTCAGAATCAAACTTATGTCCTTTATTCTTAAGATAACGTCTGATTTCTTCATAATTTTCGATTATACCGTTATGCACCACTGCAATTTTTCCAGTGCAATCTGTGTGAGGATGAGCGTTGATATCATTTGGCGCACCATGAGTAGCCCATCGTGTATGGGCTATTCCGGTATCTATATTTATATTGATATCTTCTCCCAGTTCGCTGATCAGCTCTTTTATTTTTCCTACTGATTTTGTTATTTCTACTTCATTATTGTTAAGGTAAGCAACACCTGCAGAATCGTAACCTCTATACTCCAGCTTCTTTAAAGCACCTACCAGATTGGAAATAGTTATTCCGTTACCGGTCATTCCTACAATTCCACACATAGATTAACTCCTGAGATTATCTTTAAGCTTATCCACAAGGTTACCTGTCACTCCTTTATATGCTACATTCAGGGCATTTTCAATGCCTGTGGCGTTTGAGCTCCCGTGTGCCTTAGTCACAACACCATTCACACCCAGTATAAAGGCACCACCATACTGATTTGAGTCAAGTTTCTTTCTTAGTTTGTCAAAGGTACCCTTTAATAACGCTCCACCCAGTAAACCTAGAGGGCCTGAAGATTTAATTTCACTTTTAAGTAATGCCGAAATATATTTGGCGGTTCCCTCTATAGACTTTATAGCTATATTGCCCAGCAGTCCTGAAGTAACTACAACATCTAC
>JBNGCV010000048.1:6943-10416 GCA_049975465.1 Kosmotogaceae bacterium
CCTACAAGAAGTATCTCAATATTTTTGGATTCCCTATTTAAAAACGAAATGGCGCCATCAATGTTAATTTTTGGCGCCTGATCTCCACCGTATGCATCCAGGGCAATTGTTACCCTTTCCATATTATTCACCTATCTCTAGAATCTGCTTTCCTCCGTAGTATCCACAACTCAGACAAACCCTGTGAGGCTCTTTTGGAGCTCCACAATTAGGGCATGTTGATATTGCAACACTTTTAGCCCTATAAATTTTAGCTCTTTTCAATCGTGTTCTCGATCGTGAACGTTTTTGCTTTGGTACAGCCATGATGTCCCTCCTGTTCTAAACTATTCGTTTCGTATGTTTTCCTTCAAATCAATCAATAATTTATGCCATTTATCGTTATTTTCATTTTCCTGTTCGCAATTATGATCAGGGTTCTCGTTTAAATTAGTACCGCAAAAAGAACATAATCCTCTGCAATTTTCAGAGCAGAGTACTTTAAAGGGTATCTCTACTATTATAGCCTCTAATACGCGCTCTGACAAGTCCAGTATATCACTGTCGAGGGGTAATGTGTTTTCAAGGTCCTCTGAAGCTCCACTATCCACTTCTTTGAAGAATTTTCTGGCTGGTAAATAAACAGCCTCTACAGTTCCATTAATTGGTACAATGACATCCTTCAAACATCTGGCACACTTTTCAATAACCTTTGTTTTGACCTTTCCGCTAACGATTACAGAGTTTTTTTCTTTGTACAGAAATACATCTACGTAGATGGGTTCATCGCATCTAATCTCAGGGTATATATTTTCAAAGCTTACACTCAGCTGCTTAGTCTTTTCAAAGGAATTCAGTTCTACGATTAGTTCTTTGATTTTCGTTTTCATTTTCTTTCACCTCTTGACCAGCAGAATAGTATAATACTATAGAATTGTCAAAGAAATATGAGTTTCTCACGAACGATTTTAACAGAAATTGGGTTACAGTCAGTTGTATTTTAATATAAGTAACAGGTAATTTTAAAACGTATAGGCACAAATTTATTAAATTGAGCAGGAAACTACGTTAATCGAGCACCGATTTAAGCGTTTTCAATAATTTACTTCTGATATTTGCGTTGACAGTTTCACTTCTTTCTAAAGGATTGCCGAGCTCGTGCAACTGTGTTTTTGTGAAGTGTTTTCCAACAACAAGCACCCTTGTGGAAAGGTGAGCGGCTTCATAAGGATCATGGGTTACATTTATTGCAGCGAAATTGTGTTTTTTCCACAGTTCGAGAACAAGTTTCATCATGTCTTCCCTTGTTAGTATATCAAGGGATCCAAAAGGTTCATCGAGAAGAATCAAATCAGGTTCTATCGATAACGCTCTGGCCAGAGAAATCCTTCGCTCCATTCCTCCACTGAGTTCTGTGGGATATTTATTGCGATGTTCTATTAATCCAACTTCAGAAAGCATTACATTGGCTTTTGATTCACTTGAAACCACACTGACATTGTAAAGGGCGCTTTTCCAGGGGATTAATCTTGTGTCCTGAAATACAAAACCCAATCGCTTGTATTTTCTGTCGATTCTTCCTGAATCAGGTTTTAGGAGATTGCTTACAAGCTTTAAAAGAGTGGTTTTTCCGCAACCAGAGCTACCAAGTATGGAGAGAAATTCTCCTTCTTGAAGCGAAAGGCTGAATTTCTCAATTACAGGTTGTGTTCCAAAAGCTTTATTAATTTCCTGGATGTTAAGAAGCACGAACCATCATCCTTCTTGACAGTTTATCGAATATTATTTCGCTGACAATTCCAAGAATGATAAGTATTACTGTAAAAGCAAATACATCTGTTGTGTTTAGCGCGTATTTTGCATCAGAAATCATTCGTCCCAGTCCGGAAATGCCCACCATAAATTCAGCTACGGCTACCGTTTTCCACATCATTCCAGAGCTAATTCTTAAAGATGAAACAATGAAGGGCATGGCTGAAGCGAAGTAAATGTCTTTGAAAACAATTTTCTTTGGCAAGTTAAAAACCCGGGCCATTTCAAGTAATTTTTTATCAACATTTTTAACCCCTTCGGTAATGTTCAGTGTAATTATTGGAAAAAGAGTTAGAAAAACTATATAGAGTGGAGAGCGAAAACCGACACCCCACCATAAAATAGCAAGCGCAAGCCAGCTCACAATCGGAATTGCCTGCAACGTGATGATGATAGGCTTGAAAATCTCATATAGGATTTCTATCAATCCCATTGCAAAGCCAATTATTAGTGAAAAAAACAGTGCAAGTGATAATCCCCCAAGCGCTTTAAGTGCAGTAAATAAAAGCGGCGAGAATATTTCGCCGCTTATAAATAATTCTGCCAGGCGCTGGACAGTTTTTACTGGTCCTGGCAGAAGTAAATCATTGCCCACTATAAAAGAGCCTGTTAACCAGAGGCTAAATATTATCGCGATTGAAACACATAGTCTAAAATACTTCACTTTCATAGAAGAACTCATCAAAATCAATATCGCCTATTAACGTATCATCAATTTCATTAATACCCTTTATGTATTCGGTTACTGTTTCTCGCATTTCATAATCAGCCTTGAATTCATATTTTGTTGATAAAAATGCCTTTTTCAAAACTGGAACTGGAAATCCTCCCATTTTTTCAGAAACGAAGGCAGCTGATTTATCCAGTTTCTGCAAAGACATCTCCAGTGACTGTGCATATATGAGTAAAAAGCTATCTGCCACTGTGGTTTCAAGATTTGCTCTAACAAATATTCCTGAAGTTGGTACTGGAAAGTCTTTACCTGTCAATTCATTCCACATTTTTTCAATGGGAAGTGATTTTACAGCTTCGCGGACCATAGTAACAGCTAGTGATGCAAATGGTTCAGGGAGTAGCAAAATTTCAGCTTTGCCAGCAGCAAAAAGTTGAACAGATTCCGGTCCTGCAACATATATTATATTGACGTTTTTGATACTCTTCTTTTCCAGTAAACCTTTTAAAATCACGTCAGCTGTTTGACCCGGTGCATGAAGAGTGTAAACAGTTTTTCCTTCAAGATCTTTTACATTGGTTATTTTCTCTTTTGACACAAAATAAAAACCATCCCACATTGATACGGCAGCCAGTTTTATTGGGAAGCCCTTAGCTGACAGCTGCGCTCCAATAGTTACAGGCAAAAGAGCAGCGTCTACTTTTCTAGAGACTATGTCTGCAATAGCCTGATCCATCGAGCGCCAGAATTCGATTTCAAAGCCTCCCGCACTTACACCTTTATCTGTAAATAATTCAGCTATTGGAAGAAGTGTCGGACCAAGTGGATTTATAAACGTGTGAGCTGCAAGGGAAAGAGAAAATAGCATTATTAGAACTGTGAATAACATAACAACTTTCTTCATAAAATGACACCTCCTGTTATAAAATTAATTGAAGAACCGCTATTATGCTCATTACAATTATACAACGATAGAATGGGCTTAAAAAATAGCTACAAATTAATTTTA
>JBNGCV010000049.1:0-10399 GCA_049975465.1 Kosmotogaceae bacterium
ATACGTACAACAAGCAACCAACAACCGACTACGTATTTCCCCTTTAATTCTCCTCTACAGAGGAGGGGACCGCGTTAGCTGTGAGGTGTGTTCATTTATGTATTTTCTCGTTTCTCTGGTCCTTCTCGGTTTCTCGGACTCTCGTTTTCTGAGCACCGGCTCTCTCAGAGCGTCTTTGAGTGAGAGTTTTTTCGAGCAACTCCAAGCGTCACTCTTCGAGCGTCTTTATTCTAAGGAAGGAGTGAAATTCATGATACAACCACATGGTGGAAAACTTGTAAACAGAATAGCAACTAAAGAAGAGAAGCAAAAATGGCTATCAAAAAAGGAAGAATTGAAGAAGATAAAGGTGTCATATTGGGATCTCTCAGAAATGGAGAATATCGCAACGGGACTTTTTAGTCCTCTGGAAGGCTTTATGACAGTAAAAGATTATAATTCTGTACTGGAAAACATGCGATTATCTAGTGGAATAGTTTGGACTATACCAATAGTTCTGTCTGTAAATAAAGAAACAGCCGATCAGCTTAAACTTAACGATCATGTTTTAGTAACAGCTGAAGATGGCACAGAATATGCAATTCTACATCTTGAAGATAAATACAGAAGAAAGAAAAGAGAAGAGGCAAAAAGTGTATACAAAACTGACAGCGAAGAACACCCAGGAGTGAAGTTTCTTTGCAGTCTTGGCGATATCGCTCTTGGTGGAAAAATAACACTTTTAAACAGGATTAAACACAGTGATTTTATTGATTACCGTTTTGATCCTGCAGAAACAAGGAAAATATTTAATGATAGAGCTTGGGACACTGTAGTAGCTTTCCAGACCAGAAATCCTATACACAGGGCTCATGAATATCTACAAAAAACAGCTTTAGAAATTGTTGATGGACTCTTTATTAATCCTCTCGTAGGAAAAACAAAAGCTGGTGATATACCTTCCGATGTAAGGCTAAAGACATACGAAACAATAATCGACAAGTATTATGTAAATGAAAGAGTGGCTCTCGGAGTATTCCCTGTTAATATGAGATACGCAGGTCCAAAAGAGGCAATATTCCACGCTATATGTAGAAAGAACTTTGGTTGTACCCATTTCATTGTAGGTAGAGACCACGCAGGCGTAGGAGATTACTATGGTACATACGAAGCCCAGGAAATATTTGATCAATTTGAACCGGAGGAAATAGGTATAACTCCATTGAAATTTGAACATGCTTTTTATTGCACAAAATGTGAGAATATGGCCAGCAGTAAGACCTGCCCCCATGGAAAAGAAAACCATGTCTTTCTCAGTGGTACTAAACTAAGGAAGATGTTATCTGAAGGCAAAATGCCCCCCAAAGAATTTACAAGACCGGAAGTTGCCGAGATACTTATGAATTACTACATGAATAAAAACGATTAATAAAGAGCGTAATTAAAACCACAGTTTGCTTTTGTTATCTTTATAAATAAAGGGTGGAGCTGAATTCGATGATTATTTTGAACCTGCCTGATTGCTTAAGGCTTCCACCTTTTTTGCGTTTTTCTTTGAGGTGTATCGGGCAGTTTTTAATAGTTTAAAGTAATAATTAGATGCTATATTCCTTTGTTTTCAACTATCTGTATTTCAATACCGTTGGGGTCTTCTATAAAGAAAAAACTGATTGAATGATTTGGTGAAATTGGTCCACTTTTTATCTCTATTCCATTGTTCTTCACATATTCCATCGCAGCGTTCAGAGAATCGACCTCAAAACCTATTGAAATTCCTTTGCTACTAAGCTTAGCTTTATAATTATTATCATCTATTAATTCAATCTTTGTTGAGTTTTCTTCACCAAGCATTGCTATTTCTACATCATCACCTGATCTAAATCTTCTAAATACTTTCATTCCAAGAAGTCCGGTATAGAGTCTCAGTGATTCCTCCAGATCATTAACATGAATCGTTATCCAGCAAAAATCCATATTTCATCTCCTTAAAATTTGCTTATTTATTTCCTGCTTCATATTCTCGCGCGAGCTTGCTGTAAACTATACTCCTGAGAACATTGGCGGCGCAACGGATAATATCTTCCTCAGCTATTTTTCCACTTTTTAAACCAGCAAGAATTTCTTTTTTGTAATACTTGCCACCTGGCATAATCAAATCGTTACCTGCTTTCATACAAAAAGCGCTATCCGCAAGACCTTCCGCTGTAGAATACCAGTCAGTCATCACAACACCATCAAATCCCCACTCGTTGCGCAGTACTTTTGTACATAAATTATAACTGTTTGCTGTATATGTTCCATTCAACCGATTGTAACTTGTCATCACTGCTTTTGGGTTTGCTTCGCATACAACAATTTCAAAAGCTTTTAAATAGATTTCTCGAAGCGCTCGTTCGTTAATGTTGTTGGAGACTCTCATACGGTTATCTTCCTGATTGTTTGCACAAAAGTGTTTTACCGTCACATAATTACCTTCAATGCTTTGTACACCACTGGTAATAGCTGCTGCTAGCTTCCCTGAAAGAAAAGGATCTTCACTGTAATATTCAAAATTCCGACCACATAACGGGTTTCTATGTATATTAACAGCAGGAGCCAGCCAGAAAGTAATGCCATATTCAGTCATTTCGGTACTTATAGCCTTTCCAACTTCTTCGAGCAGTTCTGTGTTCCAGGTCTGTGCCATCGCAAGCTCAACAGGAAAGGCTGTGGTAAATTGGTAAATCAAAACATCTTTGTCCGGATTTCCAAAAATTAGTTTTTTTGACAATTTTGGCAGATAGTTAAGTAGTTCAAGCTGGGCATCAACCATCTTTATTTTTCCTCTTTTGTCAACCGTAGATGTTCTCTGCAACCGCAAACCAGCAGGTCCATCGGCAAGGGTTACATTTATTATTCCTTTTTTTACAAGTTTAGATGTCGTACTCCCGGATGCACCAGGTGCATTGAAGTAATTCTTATTGAATAAACTGGATTTGATACCCGAACCCACTACAAGCTCAATCATCTCTCTTATGCTTAAATTTTTCATCAATCTATCCACTTTTTCATCATGATAGGTAGCAGGTTTTTCATATTCATGATTAACTGTTTCGAAATTCGAGGACTCAACTATAATCCTTTTTAAGCTTGATAAATCATCCTTATAATTGATTTCAGGAGGTTCAATCTCTTCAATTTTGGTTTGTGGCTCACAAATGTTTTCATGCCTTGATAAAACCACATTTTTATCGAGTGCTAAAACCAGACATGGCTCTGTGTTTCTTGAAGAATTCCCGATACGAACTATATAATCTCCCTTTTCAAGGATAAAACTGCCATTTTCTTTGTCATAGCTTTTCAGAGATGTTATATCGATCACCATTTCTATTTCCTGGGATTCTCCTGGTTTTAGTTCTCTTGTTTTTGAGAAAGCTGCAAGTCTCTGATATTCCTTCTTCAATTTGTTTTGTGGACAGCTAACATACAGTTGAACAACCTCTTTTCCGGAAAATTTGTTCCCTGTATTAGTGACTTTGATTTTTATTTTTGCATTTATTCCATCTATTTCAGCATCAATGAATGAGATATCAAAATCTGTATAACTAAGCCCATATCCAAATTCATACTTAGGTTCAATATTAAACGTATCAAAATATCTGTATCCTACATATATTCCTTCTTTATAGTATTCATTTTCTAAATTATCATTTAGATAACTGTATTCGCGAGCAAAGGGAATATCGTCATATTTTTTTGGCCATGTATCTACAAGTTTCCCAGAGGGAGATACTCTACCTGAAATAATATCAGCAAATGCTATACCGCCTTCCATACCCTGCTGACAAAAATAAATGAGTGCATTTATGCCCGAAATATCATCCATAAAACTTAGATCGAAAGTTGAACCTACATTAATCACAACAATCGTTTTGTTGTAGGTTTCAGCACATTTTCTAACATTCTCCATTTCGGATTCCGACAGATCATAATCATTATTGTTTAACTTGCGGTCAGAACCCTCGCCGGATTGCCTTGCAAATACATAAATACATGTATCTGTTTCACTGAGATTGATATCATCATCTGTTATTTTTCGTCCATAGGGATAACTAAACTGTATTTCCATTGCTTCACTGGCTCTATTAGGGTTGAACACACTCATTTTCTTTGACATCTCTTCTCTGTATTCATTCAAACTCTTATTATAGAGGCGTTCATAGTCATTAATCCATTTCATTGTTGTAATGGTAAAACCTGCTTTTTCCAGACCCTCTAGAATACTTATGCTATGACGTTCATTTACCTCGCCAGATCCTGTTCCACCCTTAATTGTCCTTTTCGCACCAGCACCATAAAGAGCAATTTTTCCAGGTTTTATTGGTAATACTCCATCATTTTCAAGTAGCACAATTCCTTCAGTGGCAGTACGATATGCAAGTTTCTTATGAACCTTTTCTCTTTCAGTTTCTGTTTTATCATCAACAGCCTTGGTCCTGGGCCTTCTTTTTCCAAACATGAATATTTCCTCCGTTCTATTAAGAATATATAACCAATATAAATTTCAATTTATAGTTAAAGTATAAAGCATAGAAGCTTACCAAATAAATTTCAATAGCAGAATCACTTATATAATAAGAAACATGCTTTTCGTCTCTGCTCAAAAACGAAAAAACTCTTCCTTTCATAATGTAAACAATGAATTGTGTCTTCACTTTGTTTAGTAAATTTTTCGCTAAGTATTACAATGGAGTTGAGAAAGACGTACTGTTTGCTTTTAGGTAATCAAATTTTTCGGAGGTTTTTATGCCTTTAATAACTAAAAATGGCTTTCTGCAGTTTTTAAAATGCCCTGTAAAAGGATGGATAGAAATTAACAATCCACCAAAAAAAGATGATTCCCTTGCTGACAAATACAGAAAGGAAGAAGGTATTGAAATCGGGAAGAGGGCACGTCAGCTTTTCCCAGAAGGAGTTTTACTGGAAGAAAAAAATCCTTTTATTGCAGAGGAAATTACCAAATGCATGTTCAGGGATCAGTCCTTCGATACCATTTATGAAGCAGCATTTGTAAGCGGAGAATTTGTGACCAGAGCAGATATTATTGAGGAAATGCCTGACGGCTTAAAGGTATACGAAGTCAAATCCAGCAAAATTAACACCAAACAAATAAAGGATCTAATCAAGGATATCGCTTACACAGTGATGGTTGTAAAAGATGCTGGATATAAAGTGAATGGTGCCACTTTAATACTATTATCTGAAAACTACAGGAAAGGCATGTCAGATCAAAATCTGTTTGAACTATACGATGTTTCTAATGAAGTCCACAGATTTATAGTCGATTTCTCAACAAAAAAAGAAAAAGCAAGTGAGATATTGGGAAAACTAGAAAAACCTGACCCCGAATTCAAATACGAATGTAGAAGCTGTGATTATTTTAACGATTGCTTTGATCTAGATAGAGATAAAACAATATTTGTACTTCACAACATGTATCACAGTCATGTCAAAAAATTAATTGATAAAGGCACTTATTTACTAGAACAATTAGATAAAGAAGAGCTTGGAAAAGATTTACATCGAAGAATCTTTAGGTCCATGAGTGAAAACAAGCTAATTATAGATGATAAACGTGGACTTTGGGAAAAACTTAATGAACTGAGTTATCCTATTGGATATCTTGATTTTGAAACCGTCAGTACTGCATTACCACTTTATAACGATTTAGCACCTTACGAAAAGCTTCCCTTTCAGTATTCTTTACACATTAAGGAGAATCTTGATTCTCCCATCAAACATCTGGATTACCTGTTTTTTGATCCTTCTATGGATGAATCAAAAAAACTTGCAGAAACACTTGTGGGTGATACAAAAAAAATCAAAACGCTTATAGCATATCATGATAGT
The DNA here is from genome assembly GCA_049975465.1 of Kosmotogaceae bacterium. Lineage (GTDB taxonomy): Bacteria > Thermotogota > Thermotogae > Petrotogales > Kosmotogaceae > JASMTM01. Next base: position 5,869 of record JBNGCV010000049.1, read on the forward strand.
TTTGAAAAGACTGTCATAAAAAACCTGATAAAACGATATAAATACGATGATCAATTGACAACAGCTCTAAACAACATGATTGATAAATTTGTTGATCTGGAATTGATTGTGAAAGAGCATGTATATCATCCAGATTTTCATGGAAGCTTCTCTATAAAAAATGTTTTGCCTGCTCTCATACCAGATTTCTCATATAAAGGTTTAGAAATAAAAAATGGTGACGATGCTTGCTACATATTTGCAAAAATGGCCCGTGGAGATTATTCAGAACAGGAAATTGAAAAGATAAGAAAGAACCTTCTTGAATACTGCAAACTGGATACACTTGCCATGGTTAAAATTCATGAAAAACTTCTGAGATACTGTTCTACATTATAATGGAGTCTTTTTTATTACAGACAGTTGGTAAGGTCTATTCTGGCCAATAACCTGCAAACGGATTTTGGTTAAGATTTACCGGAATTTCTTTAAGAAATTTAATTTCACTATCTACTTCAAATTTCAATGCTCTGATATTTATTCCTGCTTTTTGTGCTTTTTTCAAAGTCTTTGAAAACAAAGGATCTCTTTCGAAAAATGGACTAAATGTAATTGCATCGCTTCTAACAACAATAAAAAATATCCAGCAATTGTATCCCTGATTTTTCAAATTCATTAATTCATTTAAATGTTTGGTTCCTCTTTTTGTTGGTGCATCTGGAAATCTCGCTGTTCCAGAAGCATCAATCAAATTCACAGATTTAAGTTCAATATAGTGCTTTCCTGTAGTACTTTCAATATAATAGTCAAGGCGACCATTATCAACCTTTGGTTCGGATTTTATCTGCTTGATTTTACCAAAATGGTTTATGAGTTCCTCTTCTATAAGCCATCTAAAGAGGATATTCGGAAGTCTCGAGTCAACACTTACCATCAATAGTCTTTTATCAAGAAAAGAAACTGTTTCTACAAGAAGAAGGTCATGGTATGTTTTGCCTGTTTCTCTTCTTTTCTCAATGATGACATTAGCATTTGGAATAAGCAGCTCTTCAAGTCTTCCAGGATCAGGAAGGTAAACCAGTTTTTCGAAACTTTTGTCCTTTACAATTGCAGTGAAGCGATTATGTCTGCTTATAAATGATGCTTCTTTTGGGTAATTAATCCAGCGAAATGTTTTCATAGTCAAATTATAACAATTATAAATAACAATATGAGTATTTCAAATTGAAGTCTTGTAGTTCCCTTTAACAATATAATACAATCAATATGAAGGTGAAAAATTCAAGAGATAAGTTATATTGTCGCCAGGTATCAGGGTGTTATAATTATTTTGTCTGATTTTTGTAAGTTATTTCTTATAATCTTAACGCTGGAGGTGTTAGGAATGTTGAAAAAGCTTGGTTTACTAGGATTGGTTCTTATTTTTGCAGCGGTTGTTCTCTCCCAGGTGACAGGTACAGTTGCTGAGGTAGACAAATATGGAAATGTTCACACCAACATTCTCGAAACTACTGTTGAAGAAGCAGGTTTCGAACTTGGAGATATGCTAGAAGTAAAACTTGATGGTGAAGTTATTAAAGCACCTTTTGTTACCACTTATGGTGATGTGGACACCGGTAACCCTCTTGTGAGAATCACCGGTGATCATGTTCTTCTGGCAATTAATTACGGTAATTTCTCCAAAACCTACGGTCTTGAAGTGGGAGATGAAGTTGAAATTAGTATTATTGAAAAAGGGACGTACAAAGCAGAACTTGAGCTCAGACACCTTGTAAGAACAGATAAGAGAGAAGACTATGAAAGCGATGCTGTTTTTGCAAATTTCCGCGAAGTCACAATTGGTTATATAAAACCGGGAAATCTTTACAGATCATCACATCCTGCCATTGACGATCCAAGAGCATCCTATGCGAACAAACTATGTGAAGAAGCTGGAATAAACACAGTGATCAATCTGTCTGACTCTGATGAAGTGCTTCAAGAAGCATGTGAAATATCTGACTTCTATAAATCATTGAATGAAAAGGGACAGGTCATTAATTTAAATATGGGAGTTGACCTTGCAAGCGATAAATTCGCTCATAATCTAAGAGAAGGTTTACTTTTCTTGATAAACAATGAACCGCCATATCTAATTCACTGTGTTGAGGGTAAAGACAGAGCTGGTATCACAGTTGCAATCCTTGGTGCTTTAATGAGAGGTTCATTGGACGAGATTTATGAAGATTATGCCCAGTCTTATGTTAATTATTATCACGTAGAACCTGGTAGCGAAGCCTACGATTTAATGGTAGGAATCATAGAAGGCATACTTGAAAATATCAGTGGTGGTAAGGAAATTACAGATGACAATATAAATAGCATTGCATTCAGATATCTAAGAGATAGAGTTGGTCTTACCTTTGAGGAAATCCTCAAATTACAAGAAAAACTTTATTATTGATTCATTGATAGACTAACAAAGCCCGCCTGATGGCGGGCTTTTTGCTTAAAAGAGAAATGATGTCTTAACTATCTTTTGTTTTTAAAAAACTTATCGAACATAAACAGTTTTCTCATGTGCATCTTATTCTTTTCTTTATCTTTTGGACTCCAGCTAAACCAGAAACTGCTGCTTTTGTTCTGCTTTCTTTTGCCTTTTTCTTTCTTATTATCGAAGAACACAACAATCACCTCGATTTGTTTACGTTCTTCTCTTTTAATGATATCATATCAATAAGTAGTTTAGAATGATTCTAAACAGGAGGTGTATAGTATGAATAAGGTTAGTATTGGAAATAAAGTACCTGATTTTACCCTGAAAAATGAGGCTGAAAAAGAAATCTCTTTGTCTGATTTCCTGGGAAAATATGTTGTAGTTTATTTTTACCCAAAAGACAATACACCAGGTTGCACCCTCGAGGCAGAAAGTTTTAGAGATAATATGCAAAAATTTGATGAATTGAACACAGCTGTTATAGGTATTAGCAAAGATAGCGTCAAATCTCATATGAATTTTCACAATAAGCTCAACCTGAATTTCAACATTCTCAGCGACCCAGATGCCTCCTTACACAAAATGTTTGATGTGATCAAGAAAAAGAAGATGTTTGGAAAGGAAAGTCTAGGAACAGTAAGATCAACCTTTGTTCTGGATAAAGACGGTGTCTTGATTAAAGAATTTCGGAACATTAAGGTAAAGAATCATGTCGAAGAAGTGCTGGATTTTATTAGGAATAATAGTTAATGAATATAATTCAGCAGTGCAATATGAAACAAAATATTGACACTTATCCCCCAAAAGACTGCACTCTAAAGGGTGCAGTCTTTTACTTTAAGCAAAAAATTTTAATTAGTCTTTACCGTTTACATTAATCAACTGCTTTGCCAGTTCAATTAGTGTTTCTTTTCTGTTCTTTGAAGGATCATTTATTACAACTTCAAGAAGCTCATTTAGGATGTTTCCAATTTTAGGACCCGGGTTTAGCCCCAGCTTGATCAAATCGTTTCCGTCTATTTCCAGATCTTTTACAGAAAGCGCAGGTCTGCTTCTTTTTAGTTCTTCAAATATCTTTTCTACTTCACTTATTGTGTCAAGTTTTTGCTGCAATCTTGTCGGTTCCTGAGCTTTCATGTCGGCACGCCATATATGAAATAAAAGTTCAGTATATTCGACTCCATGTTTATTCACAAAACGTCTTACTGATTTTTTGTTTTCTTGAGGGAATGAATCATGATAATGAATCAGGTGTTTTACCGTTTTTATTGTTTTGTTGCTGTATTTCAGCCGTTTAAGCGTTTTATGTGCGATTTCTTCGCTTGCAATATTATGAGAATAAAAATGACCTACACCTTTTGAATCAATTTTCATTGTCTGAGGTTTTCCAATATCGTGAAAAAACATGGTTAATCTCAAAACCAGTTCAGCTGGCACGACAACCATGGATTCAACAATGTGATTTGCCACATCCAGATGATGGTTGGGATTTTTTTGGTCAATCCCGATAGTCCCAAGAAATTCAGGACAGATGAATTTCATTAGACCTAAATCTACAAGGCCAAATAATACATATGGATCAGATAGTATTATTTTGTTGAATTCATCTCTTATACGCTCCACGCTAACCTTTTCCAATAAATTGTTAAGAATGGAAATAGTATTCTTAGTTTTGTCTTCTATTTTGAATCCTAACTGTGCTTTGAACCTCACAGCCCTAAGCATCCTGAGAGGATCGTCTTTGAAGGCTTTTTCCGGATTAGCAGAGCGAATTATTTTTTTCTTGATATCATTCATTCCACCTGCAGGATCAATCACATTGTTTTCTGCATCCAGTGCAAGAGCGTTTATTGTAAAATCCCTCCACTTGAGATCATCAATGATATTTTTACCTCTAAAGGATGTTATTTCGTACATTTCTTTATTAATAACAACTGTAACAGTACCATGTTGAAGACCGGTGGGTACTATAGTGTAACCTTCACCTTTAAATATTGACAACATTTGTTCAACAGTTGCATTTGTTGAAATGTCCCAGTCCTTTGGCTCTCTGCCCAAAAAAAGATCCCTGACACA
>JBNGCV010000050.1:0-10285 GCA_049975465.1 Kosmotogaceae bacterium
TGGGAGAGCCTGGGGGTGAAATCCCCCTGGGCCACTCACCCGGAAGTTCAAAAAAATATTTTACATGATTATCAGAGCTAAAAATCTTCATTTTTTCTTCCATAACTTTAATAGGAGCATTTCATTTTCTGTGCTATCATTTCCAAATTGATCGACCTAATTCCATCTATGTGAACATATTGCAGCATCATCCTTTAGCGAACTCTTGAAAAACGATAATTGCAAAAACTACTATTTTAGCAAAAAACCTTTATCATAAGGATTTTGCAGTCAAAAACTCTACTATGAATTCTCTAATAATCCTTTGAATTTCTGTTTTATGTCTATATCTCTCAATTTAGCTTTGTAATCCAACTAACATTTGGTAGGATTATTACGTAAAACTGACCAACAAAAGTTCCTTTATATTTATATATTTTTCAAAATCTTTACAAGCTAACTGTGTTTTAAAAATTATAAAAGTGTTAGGTGGAAAGGAAAGTGCCGTCTTTATTAGATATACTAACGCACTGATAAAGTTTCATTATGCATTTTTAAGAATAAGGCACTTTCTTAGTGATTATAATGAAGTCGCATGCAAGAACAATTTTACCTATGATCATTTTTTGCGATTTCATGCACACTCAAAGAAAACCAAAATCAGGTTGTTGTAAAGTCATCAGGTTATTAAGAAATATATTACTTGCAGTAGAGCTTTGTTGGTTATTTATTTTGGTTTTAGATTGATAAAAAGCTTCACCCTGATTCATAAAAAACCATTTTAAATGTGCAAAAATATTAGGAATCATGTAGGAAATAATTTAAGGAGGGGATGTAATGAAGAAATATTTTGTACTGTTAACTGTAATATCTATTGTTTTATTCTTGGCTGGTTGTCCATGTTCAAAAGAAAATATGCTACCTACTTTACAAAAAGTGAGTGGTCCTGATGGAGTCATTCAAGAAGGTAGCAGTACATTTGCCTGGACCGGAGAAGACCCTGAAGGTTCAGAAATCAAATTCGAGTATAGAAAGAACGGTGGAGAATGGACAGATTATGATGGGAGCACAACATACACCTGGAACAATCACAATTTAGGGATTTTCGTATTTGAAGTCAGAGCAATGGATGACAAAGAAGCTTATTCAGATATCATAACCTGGAATTTCACAGCTATAAATGAAATGGTTTTAGTTGAAGCTGGTACATTTACTATGGGAGACACATGGGGAGATGGATACGAAGACGAAACCCCAACACATGATGTTACACTTACTTATGACTTTTCAATGGGAAAGTATCAGGTTACTTATGACGAATTCGATGCATTTTGTGAAGATACTGATAAAACAAAACCATTTGACTGGTGGGGTAGAAATCAAAGACCAGTTAATGATGTTTCCTGGTGGGATGCCATTGAATATTGCAACTGGCTGAGTGAAAAGGACAACTTACCTGTTGCTTATAGACTTCAAGATGAAGACGACGAAGGTGAGATGCTCGATTCTTCCGGAAATGTTACCACAGACCCTTCGCAGGTGGTTGGATATAGATTACCTACTGAAGCAGAATGGGAATATGCTGCAAGGGGCGGAAAAAATGATGATCAATATAAATATTCAGGTAGTAATGATCCAGATGAAGTAGCATGGTATCGCGAAAATGCTTACAATGAAGATTTTGACGCTATATCGACCTGGCCAGTAGGCCTTCTACTCCCCAATACTCTTGGTATATATGATATGAGCGGAAATGTTGATGAATGGTGTAGTGACTTTTATACAGATTACAGTGCTGAAGCAAAAACAAACCCATTTGTTAATGTAGGATCAGAGCGAGTACTACGTGGAGGTAGCTATTTCAATGTTGCAAAACTTTTGAGAATTGCATCTCGTGGAGACCTTGATCCTACACATAAACGACAAGTTGTAGGCTTTAGAATCGCGAAAACAGAATAATAAAATATAGAAAACGTTGTACGGAAGTACAAAAAAACCAAAAAATGTAAAACGAGAGTCCGAGAATCCGAGAGCCCGAGAAAGTTTTAAAACCACTAATATGCGCGTTACAGTGCAACGCGGATATGCTGAGCAGAGCTCAGGATATGCGAGCTGCACTCGGGTTTGCGACTTCGTCGGATAAAACAACAAAAAAACGGGTCTAGGGTATGGGGTTTTGTAAGAGATTAAAACACGTCCAACGCTTGCCTGACGGCGCGCTTCGTTCATCGAACTAAAAATACGTGGTGCGTGAGTAGGTTGTGCTTTGTACGGAAGTTAATAAAACCAGAAACCGTTGTACGACAGTAGGTTGTACGTTGTGCGGAAGTTAATAAAACCAGAAAACGTTGTACGTGAGTAGGTTGTGGGTTGTGCGAAAAGTTCAAAATACAAGGGGCCTAGACCTGATAAAAATCGAGTCTGGGGTCTAGGGTATAGTAAAAAACAATAATTTTTGATCTTGGTAGTTGCTTACCTTCAAGCGCCTCTTTCTGAGCGGTTTGCACCACTTGATCAAGCCTCACTCTTCGAGCGGCTAATGGATTTACTGCAATTGCTTATCTGCAAGCGCCTCTCTCTGAGCGGCTTGTCCCATCTGATCAAGCCTCTTTTCGAACATCTTAGAAAACACCCCCAGCTAGGTACAGCTGGCCACCCTCAAGGGTGGAATTTTTAAAACGAAAACAGCTGACCAAGATCGGATCTCTGGTCTCCGTTCTCGGGTCTCGTTCACCAATTGAGAAAACTATATCTCTTTCATTAGATCTTTCGTATTTTCGTAGAGTTTCAGGTAAATATTGTAATATTTTTCGTATTTTTTGTATGCGTTTTTGTTTGTCTTGATCAACGGTCTAAAGTTTATCCAGTTTTTAATTTCTTTTGATGAATTAAATACTCCTGTTCCAAGTCCAGCAAGAAAGGCGTCACCATAGGGGGCCTCGACATCTTCAGATAGTCGTTTCATGTTGAAACCAGTTATATCTGCAAATATCTGCACCCAGTGTGTAGATCTTGCTACTCCTCCAACTATCCAGCAATCTGGATTGAGCTTCATTCCGGCTTCAATTCCAGTTTCCATGTTATGTCTTAGTGAATAAGCTGCAGATTCTAAAAGTGCATGATATATTTGACCTTTTGTATGAGATAATGACAGGCCAAATACGGTTCCCCTGGCATCAGGATCCCATATAGGAGACCTTTCACCCATAAAATAAGGAAGAATCACTATTCCATCGCTTCCGGGAGGGATATTCTTTCCTTCCATTTCCAGTAATGTATATGCACTGATCCCTATTTCTTCCTCAACACCTTTTTCATAACCGCCAAAATTGTCTCTGAACCATCTTGCCAGCGCTCCACTCGTAGCACTTCCGCCAAAGGTGTATATTTTAGATTCTTCTTCAACTACATAAGGAAAACTGACCAGACCTGGAGTGAGATACTTCCCCGAATGAACTGTTCCCCAGCACATTGATGTACCGGCCATAGCTACATGTTCACCTTCAAGTAAAACTCCTGCACTCAGTTGAGCTACGGGCGCATCTATTCCACCTGAAACTACCGGCGTCCCTTCTAACAGTCCTGTTAAATCCGCAATTTCTTTTTTAAGTCGACCAGCAATGTCTGAAGATTTAATAACTTTATCTGGAAGCTTGTTTTTTGGTATACCAAGAGATTCACACATTTCGTCAGACCATGTTCTTTTCTTTATATCGAAAACACCACCGATATTACCTGCAGAGGAGTAATCTGTAGAAAGTTCATCAGTGAGTTTATAGATAACATAGTCTTTAGGTGTTACAAACTGATAGATTTTTTTCCAGATATCAGGTTCATTATTTCTCAACCACATCATTTTTGTAAATCCATAGTAAGAATCAACATAGTTTCCAGTTATTCCAAATATTTTTTCCAGGGGGATATTGTCTTTTACCCATTGCGTTTCATCTCTCGCTCTTCTATCCATCCAGATAAGACATGGATAGAGAGGATCTTTATTTTTATCAATGGGAACACCAGAACCACCATATAACCCACTCAAAGCAATTCCGGCAACGTCTTCTTTTTTTATATTTGCTTTATCAAAAGCATTCTTTATTGTTTTAATAACCGCATCAGTCCACACATTTGGCCATTGTTCAGCCCAGGAATGTTTAGGAGTTATTACAGAATATTCTTCAAAAACTTCAGAAATCAATTTACCCTTTTCATCTACTACAATTGTTTTTGTGCCCTGTGTTCCGATATCCGTTCCCATCAGATACATAAACTCACCTCTGTTCTTTAGCTGTATTTTTTTGTTTCAAAGAACTCTCTCTAACTTCAAGCTCGACATCTATGACTATCTCCTGTATAGGTAAATCAGGATTATTTAATCTTTTTAACAACGTTTTGAGAGCCAATTCTCCCCAGTGAAATTTGCTGTAATTAACAGATGACAGTGACGGATAGACCATCATGGAAAAGGTCAGACTATCATATCCAACTATTCCAACGTCATCAGGGATTTTTACCTTCATTTCATGGAGAGCTTTTATTGCTCCATACGCAAGCAAGTCATTAAAGCAAACAAGCCCGTCAAATTCTTTTCCGGACTCTATGACGTTTTTTATTGATGTATATCCTTCGTATATTCTATGCTGTTTTTCAAGATTGGTATTTATTATATGGTTTTCTTTCTTATATCCAAGTCCATGGTCTATCATAGCTTGCTTGTAGCCTTCAAATCTTCTGCCATAGTATCCTGTTTTGTATAGGAAGTTGTCCAGGAATAAAATGTCTTTTCTTCCTGTTTTAATGAGATGGCTGGTCGCAAGGTACATTCCTTTGAATTCTTTTGTATATACCGAGTCAATTATCCCTTCCTCTTTACTCCAGCCAATAAGCACTCCGTTCCTCGTAATTCCATATTTTTCATATTTGTGTATGCTTTCTTGAAGAGGAAATATTACAAGGCCATCGACTCTATACTGAAGAAGAGTTTTAATCGCTTCCTCTTCTTTTTTCTGCTCACCTTCGGAATTCATACGTATTAATTTGTAGCCCTGTTTAAAGGCCTCACTTTCTAGTCCTGCCATAAATTCAGCAAAGAATGGATTCGAGCTGTCAGATAACACAACTCCTACTGTATTGCTTTTGTTTCTTTTTAACTGGGAGGCAGAAACATTTTTTATGTATCCCATTTCTTCAGCTGCTTGTTGAACCATTCGCGCTGTTTTTCTATTTATGTCAGGATGATTCCTCAGAGCTTTAGAAACGGTTGTGACTGCCAATCCGGTCTTTTTTGAAATATCTTTGAGGGTTACATATTTTCTAGACAAATTATCACCTTGTTTCATTTAAAACTATTCATTCTGTCCATAATAAGCGTTTTTTCCATGTTTTCTATAGTAGTGCTTTTTTATTATATGCTTCGGTAAAATATCAATATCTCTATTTAGTACTATTGTAAAATAAGCCATTTTAGCGATTTCTTCAAGGATAACACTGTTTTTTATTGCATCTTTTACATCTTTTCCCCACGTAAAGGGGGCATGTCCTGCTACAAGAACGCCAGGTGTACTGATATAATCTCTATCTGTAAATGTTTCTATGATTACTTTTCCTGTATAAACTTCATAACCCACTTCAGTTTCTTTACTTGTTAAAAACCTTGTACATGGAACTTCATTGAAAAAATGATCGGCATGTGTTGTTCCAAGACAGGGTATATGTTGGTATGACTGTGCCCATATGGTGGCCCATGTAGAATGGGTGTGCACTACTCCGCCGATTTCCTTAAAATTATTATATAGTACAACATGTGTTGGTGTGTCTGATGAAGGCCTTAGATTACCCTCTACTGTATTTCCCTTAAGGTCAACCACAACCATTTTATCAGGTGAAAGCTCATTGTATTCTACACCACTTGGCTTTATTACAATCAGACCTTTTCCCCTGTCTATGCCACTTGCATTACCCCAGGTAAGTTTTACAAGTCCTGATTCAATAAGTTTCATGTTAGATTCATATACATCTTTTTTTAAACTTTCAAGCACAATCCTGTACTCCCTTTTAAAATTTTGTTTGCTATTATTATGGCTTACAATGTATGATTATTTTTTCTAAAGTCACTACAATTTTTTCAATTTATAGTAAATTTCGTTGTTTCTGAGTTCTTTTTTCAGTTCTCTTATATTTGTATTTTCATCTATAACAACAAACTCAATACCCAAAATTTCGCAAAGGTCTTCCATTTGCTCAGTGTTTACAGAATAACTCATACTGGAGTGATGTGCACCGCCAGCAAGTATCCATGCAGTGGCAGCAGTGGTCAAATCAGGTTTCGGTATCCATAAAGCCCTCGCAACCGGTAATTTTGGCATCTCCTCTTCCTGTTTAACAACCTCGATCTCATTAACTATCATTCTAAATCTATCTCCAAATTCTACAAGCGTAGCCTGAACTGCTTCTCCTTCTTTGGCATTGAATACGGATCTTGCTGGAGCTTCTTTGTTTCCTATAGACAAAGGATGAACTTCGAGAGATGGTGTGCCATCTGCAATGGACTCGCACACCTCTAACATATGAGAACCAAGCTCTTTAACATTTCCAGGTTCAAAATGATATATGTAGTCTTCGATGAATGATGTACCTGTATCCTTGCCTTTTGACATTACTTTCATCGCTCTAACTAGTGCAGCTGTTTTCCAATCACCTTCTGCACCAAAACCATATCCTTCTTTCATTAGCCTCTGGACCGCCAATCCAGGTAACTGGTGAAGTCCATAAAGATTTTCAAAGGTGGTTGTAAATGCCTTAGCATCAACGCTTTCAAGAAATCTTCTCAGTGCAATTTCTATCTTTGCTGCTTCATGAAGGGATTTACTGAATTGCTCTTCGGAAACAGTAGATTTTGTCAAAGCATATTCATCTTTATATCTTTTAATCTGATTTTCTATTTCACTTTCTTCAACCTTATTAACAAATTCTAGATAGTCTCCAAGGGCATAACCATGAACCTCATATCCTAGATCTATATGAGCGTCTACTTTGTTTCCTTCTGTGACAGCTACATGTCTCATGTTATCCCCCAGTCTTGCAATCTTCAGGTTCTGTAGCTCTTTCCAACCAAGTGCTGCCCTTATCCAGTTTTCAATCCTGCTTTTTACTATTTCATCTTTCCAGTGTCCTGCCACTACCTTTCTTCTTATTCCCATTCTTGTGGCTATGAAACCGAATTCCCTTCCTCCATGGGCAGATTGATTGGTGTTCATATAGTCCATATCGAGTGTGTCCCAGGGAATTTTTTCCTCAAACTGGGTGTGAAAATGAAGAAATGGTTTTTTTATAGCATTTAAACCCGCTATCCACATCTGCGCCGGAGAAAAGGTGTGCATCCAACTAATCAATCCTATACAATTATCATCACTATTTGCTTCATTAATAACTTGTTTTATTTGATGCGATTCTTTCATGATAGGGTTCCATACAATCTTCACTGGAATATCTTCTATATTGTTAAGATAATTTGCCAGTTTTTTTGAGTGGACTTCTACTTGATTCAAAACTTTCTTTCCATACATTTCCTGGGTCCCCGTTATGAACCATACTTCGTAAGCGCTTTTGTTTATGATAATTCATCTCCTTTCTCATTTGGCTATATCGCTGTACTCAATTATTCAAATATATTCGAAATTTCTAATTATTTTCTTTTTCGGATTAAGGTATGAATTATTACAGCTATTATTATCAGAACGCCAATAATGAATCTGGTCCAGAATCCTTTTAAACCAGCAGCAACAATTCCAGCTTCGAGGGCACCTATCATAAATGAACCGAGGAAAGTTCCAAATATGGTAGCTTCTCCTCCAAACATGGATGTTCCACCTACAAAAACTGCTGCCATTATCATCATGAGATAACCGTCACCCATAGTTGGCCACCAGGTTCCCATACGGTACAAATCGAAAATTCCAGCAAAAGCAGCCATTGCTCCCATTAATGAGAAAGCACCAATTTTAATCCAGTCTACATTTACTCCCATCATCCTGGCAGATTCTTGATTATCACCAACGAACAGTACATGTTCTCCAAATTTATGTCTGAACAGGAAAAAATACAGAAAAATCGTGATGCCCAAGAACCACAAAGATTGCATGGGTATTTTGCCTATTTTTCCAACCAAAATTTGCTGCGAAACAGTACCACGTAGGGGTAATATTAAAGCGGTACCGTTTGATATAAGATTGCTGAACCCCCTAACTAAAAACTGCATACCCAGTGTAACAACAATGGAAGGGACACCAATTTTTGTAACAATAAAACCATTTGTCATTCCTACAAGGATCCCCGAACCAATACAGGCCATCAAAGCCAACCAAAAACTCCCGGTAGCTGAAAAAACTGTTGCAAAAAGGAACCCAGAAAGAGCCATAACGGATGGGAAAGAAAGATCAATTTCTCCCAAACCGAGTATAAAAGTCAGTCCAAGCGCCATTAATCCAATTGTAGGGACTGAAGCCAAGAATGAAAAGTATATGCTGCTCTTTAAGAAAACGTTAGGACTTGTGATAATAAAGAATAATACCACAAGACTTACCATTATGATTAGTCCGATTTGAGAGCTGTATTTACTAAAAAAACTTTGTTCAGTTCTTTCTTTCGATTTTGTCATAGAAAAATCCTCCGTTCTCTCACTGGATTTTAGACTTTGTAAATCTAATTAATTCTTCATTTAATTCTTCAAGAGTGATATCTTCACTTTTATATTCGCAAACGACTTCTCCTCTATCTATAACGACAAATCGATCAGACACAGGATAAACATTTGCTATGTTATGCGAGATATAGACACAGGATTTGCCTCTCTCTTTGACTGTTCTGATGAAATCCAATACCTTTTTTACTTCCTGCAAGGACAAGGCCATCGTTGGTTCATCAAGAATCACAAGATCTGAGTCAAAATACATAGCCCTTGAGATAGCTACACCCTGTCTTTCTCCTCCAGAAAGCGTTCTAATATATGATTCAGCACCAGCACCAATTCCTCTAAATCTCATCATCTCTCTCATGATTTTGTTTGTCTCTTTTATTTCCTCTTTCACTTTAATAAAACCAAGCTTATTAGTGATCTGCCTACCCAGAAAAATATTTCTCCATAATTGTTGTTTTTCTGCAAGCGCCTTTTCCTGGTAAACGGTTTCTATTCCCATTTTGTGAGCTGACTTAACATGATGATGTTTGGGATTGATTTTTTTGCCTTTTATAAACATTTCACCTTCATCAAATGTATGAACACCTGAAATTATTTTAATTAATGTGGATTTTCCTGCACCATTATCACCCAATACACCTACAACTTCATTTGTTCCAACACTGAAATCAATCCCTCTTAAAGCCTTGACTCCTCCAAAAGATTTGTGAATATTTTTCATTTCTACGATATATTCGCTCAAGGGACTTCCTCCTTCAAAACTGACTTTAGTTCCAAGTAATAAGGGAAATGGAAGGGGATTTCTCCCCTTCCAGATATTTTACAAATAACACATAATTATTATCTGATTCCCTTTTCTGCCAGTGGGGCTATGAAATCTATATTATCTGCGTGGATCAAGCCGCCACCAGTGTCAATGTGAAGTCCAGAAAAACCGAATTTCTTAGTAAGGTAAATCTGCATCACTGGTAAGAAACCCTGTAAAAATGGCTGCTGATCTAGTACAAGATCGGTATAACCTGACTTAATACTTCTTGATGTGGCTGGTGAAAGATCAAAGCCTGCTCCAAAAATCTCATCTGGTCCGTAACCTGCAGCTTCAAAATACGACTGCTGAGCTGATGTAAGATTACCATGGTCAGTTACTACAATTTTGCAGTCTGGATTTGCCTGTAAATATCCAACAATTACAGGTATTCCATTTGCAGCATCTGCATCAACTTCAGGTGATATCTCTATGTAGTCAACTTCTAAACCACCCTCTTCTAGAGCGTCTATAACACCCTTTGTTCTTAGTCCTCTTGTTGGTCTGGACTTGAGACCCCATACGAGGGCTTTGTCGCCTGGTTCAACATCTGCTCTGTCCAGAATTCCTTTACCAAGCATTTGACCGGATGGATATAACTCCTGGCCTACATATCCAAATCCTTCGCCTGCATATTTTGCCTCTAATTCAGGTAAAGTGGTATTTTGACTGGTAACAATAATTCCTTTTTCGAAAGCTTCTTCCACAAACGGTCTGTAGGCATCATCACCCGGATGTCCCATTATGGCGATCCCATCTGGATTAGCTGCTATGGCCTGATCAAGTTGCGTCACCATTTTTTGAGG
>JBNGCV010000051.1:0-10274 GCA_049975465.1 Kosmotogaceae bacterium
CAGAGATTTTGGTCAATCCTGTTGCTGTAACACCGGCAACTGAAGATGCTTCAGGGACACTAACTGTTTCAATAATCACGCCAAACGTCAAGGAATACATAGCCAATCTTTCTCAGGAGTATTTTGTACCTGATAACACTGAAAATAGTTATCTTATGTATTTGCAAACAACGTTGAATCACAGCGAAGGGCTGGAAGTTGATTCTGTTGAAATGCCCAACTACATGGAAAAGATGAAGGATCTTTCTCAATATCGTGTAGGAGAAACTGTTGTGACTTTCTTTAAAGGATTTGTCGCTGGTTTGGGTATAGAGGAAGAAGCTTACGATATAATTGCTGAAGTCACTTTCAAATTTGGAACAGAACTGAATGGAACCAATGCTCAAGTCGGTCTTGGTTATGATTACTATATAAGAGACTTCAATAACAGGACAATTGACGGGATAGTTGTGGATAATTTCATGCAAAGAATTGAAATTCCAACCCCGGAAGAACTGGGAATGTAAGGGGGGATTGAGATGAAAAAATTACTAATAATAATTTCATTGGTTTTACTTGTTGGAAGTTTATTTGCTGGTGAGATGTATGATCAGGCTGTTGTGAATGCGAAAGAAATTAATGAGAAAATTGCTGAATTAGATTTACCATGGACTGCTGGAGCTCCTAAAGCTTTGAAACAGTTTGAAGCCCATGGAATAACGGATCTTGAAGCTATTTTCGACAAGTGGCATGGGTACAGGGACCTTCCTGAACCTGCGCAAAGAGATATTCATAAATACTTCTTTGCTGATAAAGCCACAACAAGGGATTCTCAAATAGTTTCAAGTCAGTTTATGTATCTTGCGGTTGGTGATGTCGCTCTTCCTGATTCATTTATACAAGTTCATACTCCAATAAGAAATCAAGCATATCATGGGACATGCTGGGCTTTTGCCACGGTAGGAGCTTTTGAAAGCGCAATGATGGTTCAAAAAGACGGTTTGTTTGGTAGCGAAACAGCTTCACCAGTAACCCAGCAGCTTGATACTTACGACTTTTCGGAGCAGTTCCTTTCTTTCCACAATATAGATTGGGACGTTTATATAGAGTCAGCATATGATCCGACAGAGTCAGATTTTATTATTCAGGATGCGAGTTATGATGCAGGAGGTAACCAGCACTTCTCGACATACAACAGCATACGCTATGGATTGCCATTGGAAGAAGATTTCCCATACAAAGGATTCGATGTGAATCCATGGATTTTATGGAATCCTGTCGTTGACGATTGGAGAGATCGTGTAGAAAAAAGCACCAAGTCCATACTGATTTATTATGGTGATGAGTTAAGCTGGCTAGGTGTTCCTTATGAATACTATAATTGGGCTATAAAAGAAGCCTTAATAAAATTCGGTGCTGTTGGAGTATCATTTAGCGTGCCAAATGATTACAATTACTATACAGAAGGAATTTACATTCCTACGACAAATGAGTTAGGCGGTGGACACGCTGTAACACTTGTTGGTTGGCTTGATATGGATGCCATAAAAGATCTTGGATGGGCTTCTGAAGATGCAACCAGTGTCGAAGTAAATGATCCATTTTCTGGATTAACCTGGGATGCAACAGAATTCTGGGTTATCAAAAACAGCTGGGGAAAATGGGGCTGGAATGGTTACTATGTTATTCCTATGGCTTCCAAAAAACTGTATGATTTTTCCGCTGAGTATGGTTATGGTATAACACCCTGGATGATAGAGTACAGAAACATGTTCGTTCCACTTTTTGAAGAAGCATATTCAGATCTCGAAGATATTGATTTCAACAATGATGGAAAAGTCGATGAAGCTGATTTCGATCTAATAGTTGGTGCTTATGGAACACCGAGTACCACTTATGATATTTCAGTACCAAGGGATTACTTTGTTGATCACGAAGACATAGCAAGATTTATGCTTATAGCCAATTCAATAGCTGACTAAAGAGTACATAATTATTCATTATTATCAGGACCTCCATCATGGAGGTCCTGTTTATATGTTTCTTCGTAATTGTAGTTTCTCAGCTTCTTTACGCCAAGAAAGGCAATTGTTCCGACTATAATAATAAGGTGATAAGTTATTATTCTCCATATCGCAATTCCTACTCCCAGCAAACTTTTTGAAACCGATCCACCTAGCATGAAAAATAGCCCTGCTTCCATGGCTCCGCTTGCACCCGGTGAAGGTACATAATAAGCTACAAGATAAAGTAGTTCCTGAATTCCCCAGACATCTATTAGAGAAGCATTCAGTGTGGCTCCAGATGAATTGACTATACCGACAAGTACAAAATAAAGAATGAATTTGAACACGAAGCTGAAGGAAATGGCCAAAAAAATATCCAAAATCATGGAAAGCGGGCTCTTTCGCCAGATTATCAGCATGTATTTGTGAAATTCCTGGAATTTTTCCCTCAATATTTCTCGCACATCAAGAGGTCTGCACTTAAGAAATTTTGATAATAGCTTTCTCATGAATTTTCGTTTTGTCAGCAATTTTAGCAAAATATTGAGCATTTTTTGAGAGTATGATACTGTGGCAAGCAAAAAAAGCATTGCGAAACTCATAAATGCACCAAAGAAAACAAAGATTCCTATTCCAGGTATGTTAAGAAAAGCTCTCCAATACTGTGGAAGGAAGATCATGGCAACAATAATTATTGCTATATTTGTGGTTACGTATCTTGATACTATAACAGCTGCAGCGGTTGTCAGATTAATCCCTCTGGCAGTTAGATCGTAAACCTGATATGGTTGTCCACCGACTGCCAGCGGTGTGATGTTGTTAAAGTATTGCATAAGAAAATTATTCACAAAGGCATCCCTAAATCTAAATTTTATGCCAAATATTCTGAATAACAAAACAATTCTTAAAGCATTTATGCTGTGAGCGCCGACTAAAAGTCCAACTGTTCCTAATATCCAGTACCATGATAATTCAAGGAAATATGAAAGCTTTAAATCTTTGCCAAGAAAGGCAAAAATGGCAAGCATTACTACGACGCTAATAAATATCGCATAGAAAATATTTTTATAGGAAATTTTTTGTTCAGTTTTGGGTGTTTTTAGTGGATTGTTATCAATTTTTTCTTCTCCAATGTTTTTTTCTTTTTCGTCCATACTGCCCCCTGAAAGAGTTATATGTTGTGATTATATCATTCGATGAGCTAGAGTAATTGACATGATAAAATTTAATGATATATCAGATTATTGATAGGAGGGAAAAAATATGCGAAGGATTGTTTTATTTGTAATTATTACTTTAATGACAACGGGTTTGATTGCAGGATTACCAGGGTTAAATCTTTATTTTGGAAATCTACATTCTCATACTGGCTATTCTGATGGTGAAAAGACTCCTGAAATAGCTTTTGATTATGCAAAAAATGTTGCTAAAGTTGATTTTCAAGGTGTTACGGACCATGCACATTATTTCCAGCAGTTGTTGAAGGATGGAAGAAACAAATATGAAGCAACGAGAGAAGCTGCTCTTCAAGCAACAACAGATGACTTTCTTGCTATGGCTGGTTTTGAATGGACCGCTACTGGCTGGGGTCATATCAATGTATACAATACGGAGAATTGGACAGATCGAGACAAATCACCAAATCTGGATATACTTTACAACTGGATAATAGAGAATGAGGCTCTGGCAATGTTTAACCATCCCATTGATACCTTTGGTAAATTTGAAGAATTCAAATACGATCCTGAAGCAGACAATTATATTAATCTAGTAGAGGTTGGAAATGGTAACTGGTATAAAGGTGACACAATAAATGAAGAAATGTTTGATGCGGTAAAGGTGGCCTTTGCCAAGGGATGGCATCTGGGAACAGCAGTTAATCAGGATAATCATAAACCAAATTGGGGAGATGCCAACGATTCAAGAACCGCAGTATACTCTCCTTCGCTTTCAAGAACTACATTTATTGAAAGTCTAAAGCAGAGGAGAACATATGGCACTGAGGATAAGGATGTTGTAATTGAACTTGTAGGAAATGGACTCCCTATGGGTTCTATTATTTATGACAGTGAAGTGCTGATTCTCTCCATTAATATTGAAGAAACAGAAGATGATCCCATTGACAGAGTTTATCTGTACAATCGCGAAGGAATTTACAAGGAATTTGAAGTAGATAGTAATGTTTTCAATTATGAAGAAATTATTCCCGTAGAAAGTGGCTACAATTATTATTTTGCTCATATTGTTGAAGAAGATGGACAGGAGGCAGTTAGTACACCTGTATGGATTCAGGATTCGGACAAAACCTATCTGCACAATGCACAAATATATACAGAAAGTGTAAAACCTGGAGAAACAGTTAAAGCAAGAGTTCAGCTTTCAAACTTAAACAGCAGTAGCAAGATTTTTTCTGTTAGAGTGAAGAACTCCAAAGGGTTGACATTGTATTCAGAAAACTACAGGATTGATGCTCTGGAAGCAAAAACATATCCCATTAGTTTTACAGTGGAAACAGAAGAGGATTCCGAGCTTCATTTTTATGTGAATAACAAGCTTTACGACATTGCCAAAATAAATGTAAGGTATGCTGATTCGCTGAATGTATTTATTGATAAAACACATGATAATTTTTCTTCAGACAAACGAACAGTGCTAAAAGCCTCTCTTGAAAAGTCCGGACACAGATTTAATGAAGCAATTAGGAAGCTGGAAAATAGTTATTTTAAAGATACCGATGTTTTCATAATGCCTCTTCCCGGAGAAGAAGGATTTTTCGAAGCCTTGAAGAAGATTAAGATTGAAGATATTGAACTGATTAAGAATTTTGTTAATAACGGTGGAACATTGGTTATTCTTGGTAATGGCACAGAATTAAGCGATTCAGTGATTAATTCCTACAATGTTTTACTTGAAAAATTGGAAGTTGAAGCAAGATTCGGAGAACCTGTTAAATCTGAAAAAATAAAAGTTGATGATTATTATTTTGATGGCTACAGGGAACTCCAAAATGCGAACCTCAGGTTTGAAAAAAACTATGGTAAAGGAAAAATAATAATATTTGCTGGAGATCCCTTTACAGACGATGTTATTGAAGAAAACAAAGATCTCCTTTCTGAAATTATGAAAGTGTCAAATATAGTAAAACCTGTGGAAGAAGAGCCTAAATCTACGGTGCTTATAGATATTGGGCACGGTAATGATTATTCTAGTGATAAATTGACTGCGTTCACAGCAGATATAAATAAAATGGGCTATCAAAGCGAATATCTGAAAGGTGAAATTACTTCTTCAAAATTAGAAAATGTTGATTTATTGGTTTTAATGGATGCTACAGGATATACTGAAAAAGAGTATGATATTATCAATGAATTTTTCGATAATGGTGGAAATCTACTTATTACGGGTAAATCGGATTTTAAGAATAAGAGTCATCCTCAGATTATGAACAAAATATTGGAAATGATTGATTCAAATATCAGAATAAATGATGATCAGATTGCAGACGAAACAGATAATTATGGAGCAATTTATAAGGTAGAGATAAGTAATTTCCCTGAGAGCCCATTGAAATTAGAAGATATCAGCAAAATAGATGTTTATAGCGGATGTACGCTTGTAATAAATAATGATCAAAGTGTACATATTTTCGCGAAAGGTGATAATGATACAAAAAGTCTTGACGAGGACGGAAACAATGATGCAATTGAAGTAGATGAAGCTATTTTTGCTGCAGGAGAAATAATTGGAGACTCCAAAGTAGCAGTCTTTGGCAAAGCTATTTTTAGCGACTATGACTACAAACATGCGAAGAACGAAAATGATGTGTTTGTTAAGGCTGTTATAAATTGGCTTTTGAAACAATAAGTTAACAATTGAACTGTTGTTTGTCCATGATCTTGTAATATAATCATTTTCGTTGTTAAAGAGAAAATTTCTGTTAGGAGGTGTGGCAATGTACAGATTTGTAGCATTTGATAGAGCAAGAATCCAGATTTCTGGGGTAGTAACAACATGCCACGCCCTGGAGTATACCGGAGGGTATTCGCCTGTATACTAACGATAGAACCTTTATAGATATCGGGGCCGTGGCGTAAGTCACGGCCCTTTTTTATTTGGGGATCTTTTAGGAGGTGATGGAATGTTTTACAGTAACAAAAAGCGTTTTGTAGGAATTGTAGTTGAAAATCGTGATTGTAAGTCTGGTGTGTGTTTTTCAGACATGAGCAGGAAGGTTCACCATCGCCTTAATGGAAAATTTCTTTCTGGTAGTGGTGGAGCTTAAGAGAGATTATTTGAAAGGGGTGATTTGCATGCTTAAAAGCAAAAGAATCATGGGAAGAATCAGACAGGATAGTATCGAAAAGCTTTTCATGATGGCAAAGAAAAAATAATGCAGAGCATTTTAACTGATGGATTCAGGATTTAAATTTAGTGAAATCGAGAATTAGGAAAATATGAAAGGAGTATAAGCATGCTAAAAAGAAATTCAAGAATATTGAGTTGTACAGAAATAGAAAAAAATATGGAGGATTACAAAAGAGAGGTTATGAATCACTGGACGATCCACCATATTATCGGGAGGTAGTTACTATGAATTATGCGTTATACGCGTTGAACATAAAAAAGACCTTCAAAAAACATAGAAAAACGGTTCAGGCTCTAAAAGGTGTGAACATGAAGATCGAAAAAGGTGAGATCTTTGGTTTGCTGGGGCCTAATGGCTCTGGCAAATCCACCTTTATCAGAATCGCATCAACGCTTCTTATCCCTGATGAGGGAGCAATGAAGGTTCTTGGTTATGATATAGTGAAAGACGCTTCACTTGTTAGACGTCTGATAAACAGGGTTTCTGTTGAAGCCAGTTTTTTCAGGAAATTATCGGCAACCGAAAATTTGTTGTTTGCTGCTGGCATTCATGGAATTTCTAGAAAAGAAGCATTAGCAAAAATCCATGATTTGGTAGAAAAGGTAGGTCTTGACAAAAAACGACTTAACGACCCACTGGAAGATTTTTCAAGGGGTATGCAACAAAAAGTAGCCATAGCCAGAGCTTTTATGACAACACCTGAAATAATGCTTCTTGATGAGCCAACAACAGGACTCGATCCAAGAGCCAAAAGAGACGTACAGCGACTCATTCATGAGATGAAGAATAATATGAAAACCACTGTTCTATTAACCACCCATGATATGGAAGAAGCAGAGAAGCTTTGTGATCATGTTTCGATTATTCATCAGGGAAGGATAGTTGTGGAGGGAACACCACGTAAATTAAAACTAAAGGTTTCAGAAAAAGTGAGAAACCCAACATTTGAAGACGTATTTATGGAATACACTGGAGTCAGCTTTGATGAAGCCGAGTTTCAGGAGGTAGAAACAGCATGAGTGTCAAAGCTATAGCCCATGAAGCAAGGGCATCATGGGCATTTATAATAAGGAATTTCAATTTAACGAAAAGATACTGGAAATGGGAAGTTGTTTTTTTTGCATACACCATGGCCAATTCAGTTACAATGGGATTTATAGGCAAGGGTGTGGAATCATTCTCTGGAGCCGTGGTTAATGTTAACTATCTAATTCTCTATATGTTGCTTGGTTCCATACTCTGGGGTTATCTATCCATACTTTTTGAAATCGTTGCTGAAACCGTTGCCTGGGAACGCTGGGAAGAAACAATAGAATACACATTTATGGCACCCGTTAAGAGAGCTACACATCTATTGAGTGTATGTGGATATGCGATACTTTATGGAATTCTTAGGGCTGGAATAATATTACTGGTTGTTTCTTTATTCTTTGACCTGGATTTATCCGGAGCAAATCTGGTTTCAGCTGCTGGCATTCTCGCCATAGGTAGTTTTTCTTTTATCGGTTTGGGAATGGTTGCAGCAGTTTTGCCACTTATTTCTCCTGAAAAAGGAGTTCAGGTAGTCCATATATTTCAGGCCTTACTCCTCATGTTTTCAGGTGTTTATTACGAAGTAACGGTTTTACCTGAATGGATGCAGCAGGTTGCAAAGATATCTCCTGCAACATATGCCCTAAAAGGCATGAGAGAGTCTATACTGGAAGGGAAAGCTTTTTCCGAACTCTGGAATCAGATCTGGCCACTTGTATTGCTGGGAGCCATTCTGTTACCGTCCGGTATGTTTTTCTTTAATAAGATGGAATTCTGGGCTAAGAAAAGAGGAGTTTTAAAGAGGAGCGGTTGATAATAATCGCTTCCTCTTTTTTGTTAGAATTTTATTGTTAAGTTTTTAGGGGGTAACAATACCATGATACTTTCAATGAGCAATCTTGGACATGATTACGGTAATGAGATATTATTTGACGGTTTGTCGACCGCTGTGGATAAATCAGACAGAATCGTGTTGATGGGTAAAAATGGCTGTGGAAAGACAACATTACTGAGGATTCTCTCTGGACAGCTGGAACCTACTATTGGCGAATTGTTTGTCTCTTCAGATCTAAGAATTGGTTTTCAAAAGCAGGAGAGAGTTACAGATACTGAAATGGAGTTATTTGATTATTATCTTCAAGATAAAAAAAATGTAATGAAGGATTCCGTTGAATATTACAGTTATGAAAGACGGGTAAGAAGTATTCTTTCTGGTCTGGGATTTAATGATGAAGATTGGAACAGAAAGCTAGCTAGCTTCAGTGGTGGTGAATTAACAAGGATAGCTCTGGGGAAATTGTTACTTCTGGATTATGATCTGTTGCTTCTTGATGAGCCTACCAATCATCTGGATCTACAATCTGTAGACTGGCTGATGAGTTTTCTTAAGAACTACAACGGTGCTGTTATACTGGTTTCACATGATAGGTATTTGGTAAGGAATGTTGGAAACCGTTTCTGGGAGTTTAACGGTGGTGAAATATGGGACTTCAAAGGTAATTATTCTAAGTATCTAGAGTCCAGAGAAATAATGATGAAAACTGGAGAACGTACAAAAGAAAATATTGAAAAAGAGATAAAGCATTTAGAGGAAGTTTCAAGGCGCTATAGAAACTGGGGGCAGGAAAAGTTCATCAAACAGGCTAAAAGTAAAGAAAAGCAGATAGAAAGATTGAAATCCAAAATGAACCAGGTGAGTCTTCCTGATGAAGAAATTAACGGTCCCAGGATAAAGTTACCTGAACCTGATCGAACCGGTTATAAGGTACTGGAAGTTAAGAATCTGAACTTTAGTTTTGATCAAAAGGAGATCTTTAACAATACATCATTGTTGGTACATCGCAAGGAGAAAGTAGGATTGCTTGGACCTAATGGTAGTGGAAAATCAACGTTTCTGAAATTACTGGTAGGCGAACTGAAAAAACAATCTGGAGAAGTTAAATGGGGTCACAATGTACGTTTTGGGTATCTATCTCAAATGACAGAAGAACTGGATCCTGAAAGCGAAGTTATCGATGAATGCTGGAAACTTGTCTGGCAGTGGCCGGATTATGAAGTAAGGAAGTATCTTGGGCGATTTGATTTCACAGGTGAAGATGTTTTCAAGAAGGTTTCCAGTATTAGTGGTGGTGAGAAAACCAAGCTGGCTCTGGCGAAACTCATTATTAAAAAGCCAAATGTCCTCATAATGGATGAGCCCACAAATAACCTTGATATTTGGGCCGTACAGAGCCTTGAAACGGTTTTAAAGGAATATGAAAGCGCCATGATAATTGTTTCACATGATAGGGAATTTTTAAACAATATATGTGATAAGTACGTTGCTGTGCACAACAAAGAGATCATTAACATGCCATCACTGGATTACTATCTGAAGGGCAAACTAACATATAAACTCGAGAAGGAAGAAAAAAACGACTCATCTACAGAACAGTTATCTTATGAGGAAAGGAAAAAGATAAGAAACACAAAGAAAAGTCTTATCAGAAAATATGAAAAGTTAGAAAATGACGAGAAAGCTTTAGAAAATAAACTTGGAGAAATACAGTATGAGATGAAAAGTCATCCAAGGGACTATGAAAAGCTTCATGAACTTCAAAAAGAACAAAAGACAATCGAGGATAAGCTTCTAAATTTGCTTGAAGAGAAAGAAAAAATAAAAGAAGAGATGAAGAAATTCAATACTGTGAAAAAGAGTAGGTGATTTTTGTAAGTAAACCATATTAATAAACGGCCATAGAAATGGCCGTTTATTTATGGTTTTATCTTATTTTAAAGCTGAGAGAAAGCGATAGTAAAAGTTGCCAGAAACAGAAGAATATTCATGTAACCACCGTTGATCAATATCTTTACTTCTCTTTCTGTTATTGACATGGGACTGTATTCATTCA
>JBNGCV010000052.1:0-10266 GCA_049975465.1 Kosmotogaceae bacterium
AGGGAAATGAGCTAATGCGTTTTGTTTATCTATGTGATGTCGAACTCGAGATTAAGAGAAAGTGGGAAAGAATGAGAAAGGAGAAGAAGCTGGAAAATCTTTTTCAATATTAGTTATAGGTATTTCCCCTTGTATCGGAATAGTGACAGTTGTTGCCCTTGTGGTTACATTCCTACCTATAACTTTAGAAATTACTGAATTTTATGTGTATTGTGGTACTACTTTCGAAAAGCAAAAATCCCAGTTTATTGGAATCGTCTTAGGAGCAAATCAGTAATTCAGTATGAATGCTTCTATAGTTTTCAAATTTAATCCAGTTTCGCTTTTGAATATGAGTCAAAACCTACTGCAGCTAAAATAACTATGCCTTTAAAGACATATTGAACATATAGATTTATTCCCATTAAGTTAAATGCATTAGTTATCATTGTTAGAAGTAGTGCACCGATCAAGGTCCTAAAAACAGAACCCTCTCCACCTGAAACGCTCGTACCACCAATAACTGCTGAAGCTATAGCATCAAGTTCGTAACCTTGTCCAGCAAGAGGTGTTACTGAAAGTAACCTTGAAGCATATACTATACCAGAAATTGAAGCAGCCATTCCACCAACCACAAAAGTCATTATCAGGTAATAATCTACTTTAACACCCGATAACCTTGCAGCTTCTTTGTTACCTCCTATAGCGCAAGCGTATCTACCGAATTTAGTTTTTGTAAGAACAAACTGACCAAGTATCACCAATCCAATAAAAAGTATTATAGGAAAAGGAATGGGTCCAATATAACCATTACCAATAAACGAAAATCCCTGTGAATCTACATATAAAGGATGCCACCTGTATACATATATACAAAACCTCTTATGATTGTCATAGTACCAAGTGTTGCAATTATTGCTGGAATATGAATCTTAGCACTCAATATTCCATTTAAAATACCAAAAACAACACCTACACCTATTACAACAATAATGGAGAGAGACCAGTGCATAGAAGATTGCAATCCAACTGCCATAGCAGCAGTTAAAGCCATTAATGAACCAACAGAAATATCAAATCCTCCACCGATTATTACAAAAGTAGATCCTATTGCCATAATTCCTACAATGGAACTCTGTCTAAAAACATTAATGATATTTCTCCAGGACATAAAGTTAGGAGTAAGGAAAGATATTACAATAATCATTACCAAAAAAGCAAAAAGTAATTTATATTTTCCACCTTTATTTATTCCCCTCAATTTGAAACCTGAGTTAGACATTTTCTCTTTCACCACCCATTAATCATCAAGTGTAGTTTTTCCGCCAACTACATTTTTGAGAATTTCTTCCTGTGGTGCTCCTCGTTTAAATTCACCAGTGATTTGCCCATTTCTTAGAACTATAATTCTATCAGAAACTCTGTATATATCCTGTACTTCAGAGGAAATAAAAATGATGGCAACTCCAGTTTTAGCAAGCTCTCTTACGATCATATAGATTTCCCTCTTTGCTTTTACATCAATCCCTTGAGTGGCTTCATCTAAAATCAAAAGCCGGGGATTGGTTAAAAGCCACTTGGCAATTACTACTTTTTGTTGATTTCCACCACTAAGAAATTTTGTTTGCTGGTATTCTGATGAAAGTCTGATGTTTAGCCTGTTTTTGAACTGATTGGTTTTTTCTAATTCTTTTTTCTTGTTCAATACACTAAGTTTATTTGAGAACTGTTCTATAGCTGGTAAAGTAATATTTTTAAAAACTTCAAAAAGAAGTACAAGTCCATCTGTTTTCCTATCTTCAGGAACCAGTGCTATTCCTGATTTAATAGCATCAGTAGGAGATTTGAGTTTTGCTTTATCTCCGTTAATTGTCAAAGTACCATTTTCAACTGTATCAGCACCAAACATTGCTCTTGCAAGTTCTGTTTTTCCTGCACCAGTAAGTCCTGTTATTCCCAATACTTCACCTTCATATACATCAAAGGAAATATTATTCACGCGAGGTTTATTAACAAAGTTCTTAACAGAGATAATTGGTTCTGCTTCATATTTTGCATGACTTGTTAAAAATACTTTTTCGTCTAACACTTCTCCAACCATTAAATCAACGATTTCATCCTGGTTCGTTTCCTCGGTTATTAATGTAGAAATCTTTTTTCCATCACGCAAAACAGTTATCCTGTCAGTAATCTGAAAAACTTCCTCTAAAATATGGGTGATATATAAAATTGATATATTCTTCTTCTTAAGTCTTTTAATTATTTCGAACAGGTGCTCAGCTTCCTGTTTAGAAAGGGAAGCTGTGGGCTCATCCATAATTACTAATTTTGATTTTCTTGTCAGAGCTTTCATAATTTCAACAACTTTTTGTTGAGCTACACCAAGACGGTTGATTTTCAAACTGGGAAGAAGGTCAAACCCAAAAGTTTCACAAAGTGAATTGTATTTTTTTCTCATTTCTTTTTTATTTAAAACTCCTTTGTTAACTACTTCACCACCAAGAAATACATTTTGTTCAACTGTTAGTTTTGGTATTAAACTTCTTTCCTGATAAATTACTGTTATTCCACTTTTAAAAGACTCAGCTGGAGAAGAAAAATTAACTTTCTTCCCATCAAAATAAATATCGCCGCTATCTTTATGATAAGCACCTACTATACATTTGGTTAAGGTCGATTTACCCGATCCGTTTTCCCCAAGTAATGCGTGTACTTCTCCTTCTTTTACATACATATCAACTTCCTCAAGTGCCTTAACCCCCGGAAAGCTTTTAGTTAATTTGGAAATTTCAAGAATATTGTTATCTTGCATAGCGTTCAAGAGCATCACCTACAAAGTTTATATTTTTTTCTGTGATACTTTTAATATCCCAGGATAGTACAAATCCTTTAAAATTGTTTTCAAAAGTAATTTTTATATAACTTCTCAGAGTGTCAAGATTAACTGAACTTATTGGCGGTAAATGTACGCCTTCAAATCCCGGATATACATTTACATCATCAGGAATATTCATACTATTTATTTTCTTCAGTTCAGTTTCATAATTATCAATTGAAATGCCGCTTTCAACAAAATCTATAGTTTTTTGAGGTAACTTAACACCTTTAAGCTCTTCAATCACCTCGATGCTCATTTTTTCTGTTATATTCCTGTTAAAACCTTTTAGTATCCTAATCAATGAAAGAAATTCCATCGGAAGACCGGCTGGACCCATTGTCTTACAATAAATCATAAGTTTTATCCAACTTGTTACATTTCTTTCTCATTCTACATGCATTGTATTTACCACTTTGGAGTGCTATGGGAGTAGTACCACAATATCTTTGGAATTCTCTGTAATTTCTGAAGTTATGTGTAAGGAATGCTACCACTAAAGAAACTCCTGTTATTGTTCCTACTCCAGGAACAGTAAATACAACATTGTACTTTGATTGTTCTAACTCTTTCTCCAGTTCTCTTTCTATCTCTTTCTTTTTCCTCATAGCTTGAAGTAATTCTCTGGCTATGTAAGAAATCATATCTTTGGTAGAATCATGCATTTTCCAGTCAGTTGCATATTCTCTTAGTCTCTTCAGTTTTCTTCTTAATGATTTGGTTAAAGGCAATCCATTTTCATTGAGTAACTCTTTTATCTCTTTGTCTGTTTTGCTTCTTAGTTCATTGATGCTTGGGCATATAGTGAGTATGAATATGTATCCAAGTACATCTGTCCAATCCTTTCCCATCATTCGAGGATATTCAGGATAGAAGTTGTGTAATTCGCTTTGTAGTTTGTTCTTCAATCTGGCAGATAAGTCTGTGTAAAATATGTGGCTCCTTAGCAGTTCTCTCAACGATATTGCCCATTCATTATAGACTGCTTCTGTGCAATAATCAGGATGTTCTTTGTAGGTAAGGGCTATACTTATTGCGTCTGTCTTGTCTGTTTTCAATCCATTGGAGTGATATTCTCTCGCTTCTTTTGACCTCTTTGGTTCCAACAGATAAACCCTTCTCTCTTTTTGTAATAAATAATCGCTGATCCTGTTGAAAGTTTCCTCAATTACAAAAACAGCATCTTCTGTCACTGTTTCTAGTAATTTCTCAAAACCTTCTACATCGTCTGTGATTTTGAATGATTTACTTTTCTCCATAGAATAGCAGGCATGAGAGTTCTTTGACCAATCGATACCTACCACTTCCATGTTCTTCCCCTCCTAAGATACAATGTGCAGTCAATGAGTACAGTTCAATTGATGTAGCGTTCCTGGGTTTCCCCGGATATTCCACTATCGGTCCTTTTGTACTCCCAGAAAGGAAGAGGGATTATGAGAAGCTGTTGCTCTCTGGCATATGTCTCCTCTGTTCCTCTCTTCCTTCTGACTGCCTCCTCTATTGTACTCCTACATCGTCTCCTTGGTGCTTCTCGTCGTCTCGTTTTTTTATACCTCCAATCATGGTAAAGTTCTAACTAGCAAACCATTTTATGGAGGATTTATATGAGGCTCTGGTCGATCTCTCCAAAATATCTTGATGCAAAGGGACTCGTTGCGTTATGGCGTGAGGGCCTTCTGGCAAAATGCGTACTTGAGGGAAAAACAAGGGGATATAAAAATCATCCCCAGCTTATTCGTTTTAAGAAGTATGAAAAACCATTAGTTGCCATAAATTCGTTTCTTTATTTTGTTGTCAGTGAAGCTCAAAGAAGGAATTACAATTTTGACATTGGCAAACTGGATTTGGTAAAAATACTTACAGAAATTATCCCGCTAAATCGCGGACAACTGATGTATGAATTCAATCATCTTTGCAAAAAATTGAAAGAAAGAGACCTAAGAAGATATCAATTGCTTTGCCAGAAAAGCAAAGACAATATATTGATAAATCCTATCTTCTACACCGTCGAAGGACAGATTGAAGTATGGGAAAGGGTTAAGTGAAATACTTCATTTTATGCCTATTTCATGAATCAGATAGCTTACTGGATTAGCTTCCATAAATATCTAAAACAATAAAAACAGGTCATTATTAAACACCTTAGATGGTAAAATAAGAAAGTGGAAAATTAACGATATCAAGGCAACATAAACAGTTTGCGATCCCTTATTGATGGTTTAAATTATCTAATAATTTTCTTCAAGAACATTATTTCAAACATTGAGGTATTTTATTTTCCAATAATGTCAAGAATTGCCAATGCATGATTTAATAGGACCGTATTTTTTTATTTCTTTATCCAGCTCAATAAAATAACGTGAAAATTTTTGGAAAGGGGATACTCATAATTACCATAATTCATTTATCGTTGATTTTTGCTTCGTTTTTTATTTCGGTTCTCAATATTTATTTTCTTAACCGAAAGAAATTAAGAATCGGTAATGATGCTTCTAATTATAAAGAACACAAAGTCTCAGTAATAATTCCCGCAAGAAATGAGGAATTGAATATCCCTAAAATACTCAATCATCTTCAAAACCAAAGTGTGAGACCTTTTGAAGTAATCGTTGTAGATG
The DNA here is from genome assembly GCA_049975465.1 of Kosmotogaceae bacterium. GTDB lineage: Bacteria > Thermotogota > Thermotogae > Petrotogales > Kosmotogaceae > JASMTM01. The sequence continues at coordinate 5,473 of JBNGCV010000052.1, forward strand.
ACAATTCTTCAGACAGAACAAGTGAACTGGCAGACCAATTCAATGGAGTAGAAGTTTTAAATCTTAACGAAGAACCACCTGGAGGATGGGTTGGCAAATCCTGGGCTATCTGGAATGGCTATAAGAAATCATCTGGAAATATACTTTTATTTATGGATGCAGATGTCGAACCTGAAGAAAATGCGATAGAATCACTGCTTAACAAATATGAAAAACATAAAGGGATGATTTCCGTTTGGCCCTATCAGAGGTTTGAAAACCTTTATGAACATCTAACTCTAACCTTCAATCTTGTCGTATTGAACTCAAGCAATATGCTTGGATTTCCTTCAAAGAAGCCTTCCGGCGCTTTTGGACCTGTCGTACTAACGACCCGGGAAGATTATGAACAAACAGGTGGTCATAATTCAGTTAAAGAATCTGTGCTGGAAGACATAAAACTTGGAAAGTTATATATTGAAAATCATATTAGAGTAACAAATTTAATAGGAAACGGAATTATAAAATTCAGGATGTACCCTGATGGTTTCAGACAGCTTTTTGAAGGCTTCACAAAAAATATGTCATCAGGGGCTACCAGTGGAGGTTTACTTAGCTTTTTGCTTGCAGTTCTGTGGATTGCAGGCTTTTATGCCTCTTTCACATCTTTCAGATTCCCTATTGAATACACTCTGCTAAGATATTTCGTGTTTGCTTTGATTACCTACTTACTATCAAAACCTACGGGGGAATATAGGTGGTATGATGGTATATTTTATCCTGTTCACTTCTTGTTTTTTGTAATTGTTTTTTTCAAATCGCTTTACCAGACGATCTTTGTTAAAAAGGTTAAGTGGAGGGGAAGGGATGTAGATGTATAGTCCCGTTTTCTACTCATTCCTTATTCTGGCGCAATTTGCTTCCGGTTCAGTTATGTATTCATACATTTTTGCCAGGCTAAAAGGAGCTAATTTGAGAGATGTTCGTGATGGCAATCCAGGTTCAACCAATCTGTGGCGTATTGCTGGCTGGAAATGGGGATTAACAGCTCTTGTGCTTGATTTTTTCAAAGGCATTCTTCCTCTTGCAATATTTGTCTGGATTAACGAGGGAATGATAAATCCTTACATGGTTTCCGTGGCAGCACTGGCGGGGATAGCAGGCCACGCGTTTTCTCCCATGTTAAAACTAAAGGGGGGCAAAGCTGTTGCAACAAGCTTTGGTGCCTGGACAGCAATGACAAAGTGGGAAGGTCCTACTCTACTTGGAACTGTTTACGTACTCTTCTCAATTTGGAATAAGATTACTAATAAACCCCGTACAACTCCAGTAGAAGATGCATTAACAGTTTTTTTGGGATTCCTTGTTTTATTAGTTTATATTGTATTCAAAATCTGGCAGGGTCAGAATTATGAACTCCTTATTCTATATATTGGCAATTTGTCAATCATATTGATCAAACACAAAAAAGAATTGCTCAAACTGATTCATCCGAATACTGGAAAGTAATAATTTACAAAGAATAAGTTTTTTCCAGTTACAAGGGAGGGATAGAATGGGTAGAAAGAAGATAATTTATTACTGGGAAATTAATGCAAGGAGCGCTCCTGAGCTTGCAAAATTCTATACTGATATCTTTAACTGGGAATACGAGTACGAAGAAAAGAACGAATTTTTTTCTTTCAAAACCAGTGATGACGAAGGCGGAATAGATGGTGGGATTTTCACGGGAAAAGGTAAAATAAGACCACATAGAGCTCTTTAAGTACTTGTGGATAACGTTGACGATATAGTTGAAAAAGTCAAACAGACTGGCGGAAAAATATTACAGGACCCCTTTGAAGCCGGATCAGTAAAACTTGCTTTCTTTGAAGACCCTGAAGGCCATGTGACAGGAATTGTAGAGAAACTGGAATAATAGTTTTTATCCAGCCTTAGTTGCAGATACAAAAGACTCAATAACTAACATTTCTTTTTCTCTATCCTGAGCATATAAGAACCATAACTAAAAAATCACGCACATTCACTGTATATCCTTTCTTAATAAAACAAAAAATGTGTATAATAAAGTTACCACGAAACGTTAAAAAAATGCAATAAACTTACTAGCATTATTATTTAAACAAGTATCATTTTCTCTCTTTATGAGGGTTTGTTGGGGCTTTGGCTACCTTAAGAAACTTCTTGAAGGAGGGGTTTACATGAAAAAGGTTCTTGTTTTTCTTTTTGTTGTAATGCTTGTGTCAGTAGCTCTACCAAAAGTTACAATTAATCTGTGGCACGCAATGAGTGGAAGCAGGTTACCTGCAGTAGAGGCAATTGTTGAAGGTTTTAATGAAACACATCCTGACATCGAGGTGGTAGCTCAGTTTACAGGTTCCTACGCAGAAACGCTTACAAAAGCTATAGCTGCATATAGAGCAGGAGATCAACCACACATAGTACAGGTCTATGAAGTTGGACTGCAAACAATGTTAGATAGTGGTGCGATAAGACCTGTATATGAACTAGCTGGTATCGATTATGACTGGGGAGATGTTATTGGACCTATTCTCGAGTATTATTCTGTTAAGGGAAGACTTTATTCAATGCCCTTTAATTCATCAACAGCAATACTGTATTACAACAAAGATATCTTTGAAGCAGCTGGATTAGATCCAAACAAACCACCAACTACCTTTGAAGAACTCTACGAATATGGTATAAAAATTGTAGAATCAGGAGCAGCACCTGGAGGAATTTCCTTTGGATGGCCAGCATGGGTATTTGAGCAAATGCATGCTTACCATGCTCAATTCTACGCAAACAATGAAAACGGTAGAGAAGCAAAGGCAACTGAAGTTTATCTTAACAGGGATTTTGGTGTTGAAGTAATGGCTGAATGGATTAAGTGGGCTCAGGACAAAGTTTTTGTTTATGGCGGAAGAGAATACAGTGCCAACCAGGCTTTCCTTTCCAGCCAGGTTGCAATGCTCATCCAGTCGACATCATCAGTAAGCTCGATTGAATCTAAAGCCAATTTTGAAGTCGGAACAACCTTCCTGCCAAGAATGGAAGGTTATCCAAGAGGAAACTCTGTTATTGGTGGTGCAACACTTTGGGTTATGAAAGGACATACTGAAGAAGAATATGAAGCAATATGGGAATTTTTGCAGTACATAATGGAAACGGATGTAACAATGCAGTGGCACAAATCCACCGGTTACTTTCCCACAACCAATAGTGCTGTTAAAGCCCTTCTTGATGCAGGCTGGTTCTCTGAGAATCCGAATCATTTAACCGCTTTCTTACAGATCCTTTCAGGTACAAGGGTTCCCGAATCTCAAGGAGTAAGGTTGGGAAATTTTGTCGCTATTAGAGATGTAGTAGATTCTGCCATTGAAGAAGCAATTCAGTACGAAGGAACTAACTATACTAAAGAGGCCAAACGTATTCTTAACAATGCGACGGAAAAAGTCAACACCATTCTTGAAGAATATACAATGTTGTATGGTAAGTAATTAAATGCTTTCTGCCGGGGGGTGATATTCCCCCCGGTTTTAGTTTTTAATTAAGAGGTGGTTAAATGCAGAGAAGATTCCCTAACAAAATACTCCCTTATTTACTTGTTTCACCGTCAATTGTAGTTGTAATTATTTTTCTTATGATTCCCACGATACAGTCTCTGTACATGAGTTTTTTCAGAGTTTCTCCTTTTGGAGATAAACTGATATTCGTAAAATTTTATAATTTCATTAAACTTTTCACCTCTCCAGATTATATTAACAGCCTGGTGATTACGCTAATATTTGCCATTGCTGTTGTTGTATTAGGAATTTCTGTAGGTTTGTTGATATCTGTTGTTCTCAATCAGCGGTTAAGGGGGTTGAATTATTACCGGACTCTTTTTATCTGGACCTATGCCATTTCTCCAGCAGTTGCAGGTACAATCTGGGCACTGATGTTCGATCCTTCAAGTGGGCCAATGGTTTATATAGTAAATACCCTGATTGGAAAAAGACTGAACTGGATGATGGATGGAAACCTTGCACTTCTAGTTGTGATAATTGCAGCTTCCTGGAAAATGCTCGGTTATAACATTATCTTTTTTCTTGCAGGCCTACAAACCATCCCACAAGAACTGCTTGAAGCTGCTTCTATTGATGGGGCTTCAAGTGTAAGGAAGTTCTTTAGAATAACCCTACCGCTTCTTTCGCCAACAACCTTTTTCTTACTTATAATGAACATGCTTTACGCTTTCTTCCAGGTATTTGGATTGATTGACGTAATGACAAAAGGTGGCCCTGGAAGCGCAACAGAAGTGCTTGTATATAAACTTTATAGGGATGGGTTTATCAATTTAGATAGCGGTTTCGCTTCAGCACAATCTGTAGTGCTCTTTATATTCGTTGCAATTCTTACAGCGCTCCAGTTCAGGTATGCTGAACGTAAAGTTTTCTATGGATAGGTGGTGTGAGCTGTGAAGAAAAAAGTAGAAAAAAAAGTTTTATCATATATCTTTCTGTCCATTATGCTGGTAATAATAATTTTTCCAGTTTATTACGCTTTCACCATGAGTACTCTTAATTCCAAACAAGCTTACAGTTTCCCTCCGAGATTTTTACCAAGTACGCATGCCTGGGAAAATTACAAAACGGCCTGGACAACTGTGAATATGGGCAGGCTTATTTTCAACAGCTCTTTTATTTCGATATCAGTTGCCGTGGCAAAAATCGTTCTAGCAATACTGGCAGCCTTTGCGTTCACATATTTTGGCGACTTTAAAGGAAGATTTTTCTTTTTCACAATTATTTTGATAACTCATATGTTACCTCT
>JBNGCV010000053.1:0-10024 GCA_049975465.1 Kosmotogaceae bacterium
GTTTTTACTTGTTTTCTTACTGGTAGCATTTGCTGCATTCGGCTTTTCGCAAACTATACAGTTCTGGCACGCTATGGGAGGATGGCGAATCGACTGGTTTAATGAAAAGGCTGCAGAATTTAACGAGATGAACCCGGACATTACTGTTGAAGTACAATACACTGGAAGTTACAGAGATACTTTGAACAAGTTAATTGCTGCAGTACAGGCTGGTAATCCACCCCATGTCGTGCAGATTTTTGATGTAGGTACTCAGATAATGATTGATGGAGGTATTGCTGTTCCGATGGGTGAATTAATTGAAAGTGATCCTGATGCTGATCTTGGTAAGTTTTTGCCTCAGGTTTTAAGTTATTACAGAGTAAATGATGTACTTTATTCAATGCCCTTCAATTCATCCAATGCAATACTTTACTACAATAAGACGTTGTTCGAAGAAGCTGGATTAAATCCTGATAGTCCTCCAAGAACATTTGCGGAATTTAAAGATGTCTGTAAGCAGATCACTCAGTATTACGGTGGGAATGTGGTAGGTTTTGCATTCAACTTGCATTCCTGGTTCTTTGAACAGTTAATGGCTGCCCAATCAGCTCTTATGTGTAATAGCAACAATGGAAGAACTGGCAGACCAACAAAAGCAGTTTTCGATAACGAAGCAGGTTTAAAGATATTCACGTGGCTAAATGAAATGTATCAAAATGGAACAATGATAAAGACAAAAGTTGAAGATTGGACTGGTGCCAGACAGCTGTTCATATCTCAGAAGGCAGCAATGCTTATGTCTTCAACATCTGATGTAGCACTTTTCATGGATGCTTCAGAAGAAAATAACTTTGAATTTGGTACAGCTTTCTTACCTGTACCAGAAGGGGCACCCGCAGGTGGAGCAGTTATAGGCGGTGGTAGTCTTTGGATTATTGACGGACATCCTGAAGGAGAAATAAAGGCTGCATGGGAATTCGTTAAATGGATGGCTGATACTGAACAACAGATTGACTGGCACAAAGCTACTGGATACTTTCCTGTGAAAAAGGATGCTGTTGAGAATCTGTTATTCTCAGGTTATTATAGAGATTATCCTGATCACTTGACTGCATTAATGCAGCTTGTTCTTTCAGAACAGAATTATTCAGCTCGTGGTGCAATCATAGGAGCTTATCCTGAAATTAGAACCAGAGTTGAACAGGCTCTTGAAAATATGTTTGAAGGAGAAATTACACCAGCTGAAGCTCTTGAATGGGCAGAAAATGGTGCTACTGAAGCAATAGAAGAATACAACGAAGTATACTGATTTAGAATTCTAATCACAAAAAGGGGTGGTAATCCCGCCCCTTTTTATATAATATAGTTTTACGGGGGTGAACAGATGAAGAAGTGGCTTCCCTATGTTTTGTTGATACCTACATTTGTCATAATTATCATGTTTATTTATATACCAGCCACTGATGCCTTCAGAACTAGTTTTACCAAAACATCTGCTTTTGGTACAAAAGAAATATTTGTAGGACTTAGAAATTTTCAGCAACTCTTGCAGAACGAAGAATACATCTATTCAGTACAATTTACAGTGCTTTACGTTGGGATATCTGTTACGATATCAATATTTTTAGGATTTATAGTAGCTGTGCTTCTTACACGTGAGGTGCCGGGAACCAAATTATTTAGAACTTTTTTGTTCTCCCCTTATGCTGTTTCTCCTGCAATAGCCGGAACATTGTGGACCTTTTTGCTAAATCCAGTTGTTGGTCATGTAAATTATGTTTTTATGGAAGTCTTTGGAATACAAGTTGAATGGCTTACCTCAAAGCCTTATGCATTTTATGCTCTGGTTTTTGCCACTGTATGGAAGATCCTCCCATTTAATATGATTTTTTATATTGCGAGTATACAAGACGTATCGAAAAATCTGCTCGAAGCGGCAACAATAGATGGCGCAGGGATGATGACAAAGGTATGGAAAATTGTTTTTCCCCTTGTTTCACCCATAACATTTTATTTGGTGATCATGAATATCGTTACGACAATGTTCCGTTCTTTTGCTATTGTCGATGTTATGACCAGTGGAGGACCTGGAGGTTATACAACCAACATGATCTATAGATTATATCTTGATGCTTTTGCATTTCACAAAAAGGGTCTGGCTTCGGCACAGAGCGTTATTATGTTTATTGTTATGTTTGCTGTTACCATCATCTATTTCAGATTCGGCGAACGAAGAGTTCATTATCAATGAGGTGGTTTGAATGACTATTTCTGGTCGAAAAAGAATGAATACAATCATTATAATGACGGTTCTTGCCACTATATCTTTTATTTTCATTATGCCTTTAATATTGGCTATTACTATTAGTCTTCAGCCTCCTACAAGTGTTTTTTCATTTCCTCCAAAATTTTTCCCCACTGCTTTTCGATGGCAAAATTACGTTCAAGCGTTTCATACAGTACCATTTGGAAGATTATTATTAAATAGCGCTGTAGTTGCAATATTAATAACAGCGGGTAAGATATTTACGGGCACGTTAGCAGGCTATGCTTTTGCGAACTTTAAATTTGTAGGTAACAGACTTGCTTTTGGATTTCTTTTCGCTACGTTGTTTTTGCCTGCTGAAACGGTTATGATTGTTCCTTTATACAGTTTAATGAGTAAATTTGGTTGGGTTAATACCTATTGGGCTCTTACCATACCATTTATGGCAAGTGCAACAAACACTTTCTTGCTTAGGCAGCATTTTTTGACTATACCAAAATCTCTGGAAGATTCTGCTCTTATTGATGGTGCTGGACCTGTTAGATATTTCATAAAGATTCTTCTGCCACTTTCAAAGGCAGTTATTGGAGGAGCTACCATAATCAATTTTGTGTATGCATGGAATATGTATCTCTGGCCACTTATAATAACTATGGAAGATAAGATGAAAACGGTACAGGTTGGTGTAAAGATGATGATAGATGCAGAATCAGCAAATAATTGGGGAATAATTATGGCGGGAACTATGATTGCTGTAATTCCGACATTAATCGTATTTTTTGCTCTTCAAGATCTATTCGTAAAGAGTCTTGTGCGTTCGGGCATCAAAGAATAGAAAAAACGCCCTCTTAAGGGCGTTTTTTAATTAATTCAAAAGTTTATTTTTAGCTGGAATATCTCATTTCAGCGTATTTTGACTCAAAACCAATTCTTTCATAAAGTCTTTTTGCAGGATTATCATATTCGACATGAAGTGCTATTTCACCATCACATCTTTCAACAGCATTTGAAATTAGCTCTCCTCCGATTCCTTCACCGCGCATTTTTTTATCGACAGCTACGTACACAAGTATATGTTCGGGTATATAGCCTCCCATTCCTGTATCATTTATTACAACTCCACCTACAATTTCATCATCTTTACATGCAACTAATATAAACCCACCTTTTCCATCTTCTTCAGAAAGGGCGTAATCTATTGATTTCTCAATGTCTTTTTCAGGATCACCATATTTGCCAAGATGTTCGTAAAAAAACTCTACAAGATTGTTTTTATTAATTACTTCATCAAAATCATCGCTATCTTCTACAAGAAACATATCAACTGCAGTCTTTGTTGCTACTGTTAACATATGAAACACCTCCTATAATCAAAAACATGGCAAATAAAAACATTCTGGTTTAAAAAACTCAGTAAACTAGCATCTGTCTAAATATTGTTAAATGTATTATAAGGAATTCAGTCGTAATCTGGAAAGCATAATCAATCACTTACTTTGATAATTAAAAACAGTATCATTCTCTGTAATAACTGAAATTTCTACCATTGACAAGAACAATTATATCATATCAAATTGCATATGGCAAGAAAATATTGTTAAATATTTGGTCATTCGATTATATCCTATAAAAGTGCTTTCATTAGGGGATTGCGTGATGTATTTTTTTAATGCAGGTAATCTATTGAGATTTTTTGTTTACATTGATATGGTTCAATTTCTAGTTTATTTTGAAAAACTTTTGCGTTGACTTTTTTCTTAGCTGGATTTAGAATGAGAACCGAACCATCTTTTTGCATAACTATTTCCACATCAGAAGACTTTCTTGAACTGAAGCCTAACATTTTTAAAAGGGTTTGAGAAAATTCCAGATCAGGTATAGTGGCAACATACACTGTATTATTTTTTCTTGTAACTGCCGAACTTGAAATAAAAACACCAGATGAGAATCTTCCAGTTATTTCAGCGTCTATTGTATTGATCAGCTCACAAACGTATGAAGCATTAAAGCTTTGATTATTATAAATAAGCTTCTCGACTGTATTGATTCCACCAAAATCTTTGATTTTTACTCCGGTTAATTCTTGAAAAAGCCTTGATTTTTCAGTTTTTATATTATTGTTTTCATCCTTTAAAGAGGTCATTGCGGTTATCAAAATTTTTCCTTTGAAAGTGATTAGTTTTTCTAGAAATAAATCGTTCAAATGATAGGCTGATGGTATTACTACCAATTTGTAAGGTGATAGATCTGTATTGGTAAACACAAAATCCACATTGTAACCAAAACTTCTTATAGCCTTGTATATAGGGAATATGCCATTGTTTAATAAATCGAAGTAGTTATTTATTCCCTGCGTTTTATCTATCCAAAAGTTTTCATAATCTATATAAATGGCGACTTCCTTTTCAGGATAATTAAATTCAATTTCATTATTTCTTTCTATTATTTTTTTAAGTGACTCACCTCTTAAAGTTACTTCACCTGAATAATCGACAAGTCCTGAGTGAAACTGCTCTGATCCATAAGGAAGCTGTCGATATCTAAAAATTATCGTACCATTTGCTCCATGTGCAAATGACTGATTTATCCAGAACTCCAGCTGTTCTGGCTTGTGAAATTCATTAACTTTTCTCCAGTTAACCCTTCCAGGTTGTTGTTCCATAACAAAGAATTTTCGATCTTTTAATGAACGCATCAAATCATGATTCATAGCCTGCAAATCATGATCATATTCTCCGGGTATGTAGTTATCCCAGCTCACAAAATCCATTTCACTGGATAGTTTCTTGTAATCTATTTCAGTGAAATTTACCATCAGATTGTGTGTGATAGGTAGATCTGAGTAATCTTTAACTATTTCGTACATTTTTTTATGAAAATTTATGGCTGAATCAGATGAGAAACGTTGATAATCAAGCCACAAAGAAGGGTTCACATCTGATACCGTCTTCAATGGGGGATCAATTTCCTGCCAGTTGTTGTATGAATGACTCCAAAATACCGTTCCCCATGACTTGTTTAATTCAGCAATATTATTATATTTCTGCTTAAGCCATTTTCTAAATGCCTTTGCACAATTTTCACAATAGCAAACAGTTGTTTCATGACAGCCATATTCATTATCAATCTGCCAGCCAATCACATTATCAAATTGTGAAAAATGTTTAGCGTATTCTTTTGTTATTTTTTCTGCGTATTCTATATATCTGTCGGAGTTGAAGCAGTAATGTCTTCGACTTCCAAAGTGCCGTGTATTTCCCAGTTTGTCTTTTTGAAGTAAATCTGGATGCCTTTTTACGAGCCAAACAGGGGGGGTAGCAGTTGGAGTACCAATGATAACTGATATGTTGTTCTTACGTAGTCCGGTAACAACTCGATCGAATAATGAAAAATCATATGTTTCTGGTTCTTTCTCAACTACTGACCAGGCAAACTCTCCTATTCTGACAACATTAATTCCCATATTTTTCATAATTCGAATATCTTCTGACAATCTATCCTTTTCCCAGTGTTCAGGATAATAACAAACACCGTAAAGATTAGTCTTCATCCTTTAACACTCCCAACTGTAAGGCCTTCTATAAAGTATCTCTGGAACATTAAAAATACAATCAGAGGTACTACAGCTGCAATTATCGCACCGGCAGCCATTACATTCCAACTTGTAACCCATTGACCCTGTAAGTTTACCAGCCCCAGAGTAACAGGTTTATATTTATCGCTCTGTATGAGTACCAGCGACCATAAATAATCATTCCAGATCCATGTGAACTCAAGTATACCAAGAGCGGCCATTGCGGGGGTTACAAGAGGTAAAACCAGTTTTCTGTATATTAGAAAATGTGATGCTCCATCAATCATGGCAGCATCAAAAATGCTTGATGGTATTGTTTCCATAAAATTCCTTAAAAAGAATGTGCAAAAACCTAGCTGAAAAGCGATATGAAACAATATTACACCCTGGTAAGAATCATAGATGTTCATACTTAGTGATAACCTGTAAACAGGTATAAGAAGCATCTGAAATGGTATCAGCATCCCTCCAACAAATACCATCAGCAATATTCTTGATAGTTTGAATTTATACCAGGCAAGAGCATAGGCGCCGAGACTTGATAGAAAAAGTGTACCCAATACTGAAGGTATTGTTATGATAAAAGTATTCAAAAAGTACCTTCCCATGTTTGCATCGGTCCAAGCTGTGACATAATTCTCGAAGTGCCATATATCCGGTGGTAACCACCATTGGTGTTCTACCATGAGTTCATCCATTGTTTTTACTGAGGTGAAAAAGGATATCATAAAAGGTGAAACCCATAGCAACACGATCAGTGTGCCCAGAATATAGAAAATAAGCAGTTTTTTCATCGTTCTTCCTCTGATTTAAGCACATATATCATGTAGAACAGAATAAAACCAAGTGTGATAAGGAACTGTATTACTGCAATTGCAGATCCATAACCCATTCTGTAGTTATGAAAGCTCTGTATGTACATATAATTTGCCATTACACTAGAGGAATAAAAAGGACCTCCTCTGGTAAGAACATAAACTATGTCAAATGCTCTTAAGGAATCTATTATACTTACTGTAACTGCAACCACAGTGGCAGGTTTTAGCATTGGAATGATTATATGGATAAACCTTTTCCATGCATTTGCTCCATCTACCCAGGAGGCTTCAATCAGCTGGTTTGGAACCTGCTTCAATCCAGCAAGATAAATAACCATAGTATAGGATATTTGACGCCAAGATGCTGCCATAATTAATGAGTACGTTACAACATTTGGATCACTCAACCAACCAACGGACTCAAGACCAAGCATGTTTAGAATGGTATTTATTGCTCCGTGTCTTGGCTCAAGGATCCAGCACCAGATCTGTCCTATAACGACAAAAGAAAGAGTCATTGGCAAATAAATGAGGGTCTTGTATATTTTTGTACCTTTGAATTTTTGATCAAGCAGCATAGCAATTAATAAACCTAAAGGAACACATACACCTGCAAATCCAACTAGCCACTTAATATTATTTATTACAGACACACCAAAGTACGGATCATTAAATAATTCTACAAAGTTTTTTAATCCAATAAACTTGATCGTGGGCGATACACCATCCCAACTAGTAAAGCTCAGCACAAAGGTACTGATTATTGGATAAATCACCCAGATTGAATACATTGCTAAAGGTACAGCCAGAAAGGCGTATGGAACCCATTTTTTTGTTGTCATCAAATTTCCTCCAACATTTCAACTAATAAACAATGGGGGTTTACAAACCCCCATTGATTAAAACGATGCTTATTCAGAGTATATGCGCATGCGGTGCATTTCAAGATTTTTGAGTATGGTTTCAAGTCTTCTCGGATATACCATGAACTCCACAAACCCGTTCATGCCTTTTTCTGCCATTTCAGGATTTGTGTCTCTGTCATAGAACTGCATTACACCATCTGATTCGAGAATCATCTCTAATCCCTTTTGTGCATGTGCATCTGGTGCTGGAACATTCTTGTTAGCCGCCAGTCTTCCAAGTTCTTCAGCAAAATATTGTTGGGCTTCTTTAGAAGCTATAAACTTCAAGAATGTTTTCGCAGCTTCTTTATTTTTTGCCTTTGCGGGAATCATGAATCCATCAATCGGAGTATCCTCATAAAGTCCGATTTCACCGTCGATAATCGGGAATCTGAAGAAGTCAAGATCTTCCTTTACATCTTCAGGTGCAACATCCTTTATGAACTGTCCCATAAGGTACATACCTGCTTCCCCTGTGAACAGGTAATTGGCAGCATCCTGCCATGTGTAGGATGTATGGTTGTCTATGAAGTAATCGTTTTCTATCAACTCTTTCCAGTATTCAAAAACCTTTTGCATTCCTTCGTCGGTATAAGGAATGTCTCCACTGGTTAAATCCATGTGATAATCGATTCCATTGATTCGCATATTAAGAGAGTCAAACCACCCTGCTGCAGTCCAGAGGTATTTTGTACCTATTGTTATGGGTATATATCCGTTTTCTTTGAGTTTTTCACAAACCTTAACAAATTGAGACCAGGTTATTGGTGGCTGAATGTTGAGTTCTTCAAAAACAGATTTACGATAGTACACGCCCCACCAGTACCATGATTGAGGAACGAAGTATATTTCATCTTCATATGCAGAGGCACTTCTAAATGCTTCAGGGAAGTATGCTCCAAATCCACCTTCAAAGATATCGCCGATTGGTTCAAGGAGTCCTTTGCTTGCAAAATATCTCATTCTTTCACCGGCGAACCATGTTGCAACATCAGGTGCTTCGGGTGAATTCAACCAAGTTCTTAGTAAGGTTTTGAAGTCTTCGTGAGCAAAGGTATTTACGGTAACCTCTAAATCGAGATGTTCCTCCCTGAACTGATCAACCAGTTCAGCAAAAACCTTTCTCGGTGCCGGGTCGGACATATAGGAATTGATAACCAGTTCTCCGGCTCCAAATGATACCAGAGCAAACATTAACAATGAAACAATCAGTAAAAGCTTTTTCACAAAATCCACCTCCTGTTAAGCGCTTTTGCGCATAATAAGTTTAGGTACATATCTTTCTTTTTCTTGACCTCCATTTAGTGCCATTTGGAAAGCTTTATGCACCATTTCTTTTCTGGGGATTCTCAATGTTGTTAATCCTGCTAACTCGGCGAAAAAAACATCATCGTAACCTATTACCAGTACATCTTCACCTATTACAGCTCTTCTTTCATTCAATGCCTTAATAACGCCCATAGCCATGAGATCGTTGTAGCAGAAAAAAGCTTCAGGTAATTTTTTTAGATTTTTGACCGTGTTGTAGGCAGTTTTCCAGTCTACCGGGTGGTAAAAGATATTTTCTCTATTTACAGAACTTCCAAAACCTTTTTCAAAACCTTTTACTCGTCCTCTTGTTGTGAATTTTCTGGGGTTACCCATTATGAGAACCACGTCATTAATTTTCTTTTTTCGGAAGTATCTTCCAGCCTGTTTGGATCCCTCAATCTCATCAATCCAGACCTCGGGTAGTGATGGCTTTTGACAGTGAACACCAAAAATAACTACCGAAGCACCAAACTTCTTTGTTTCCACCAAATGGTCAACGTTGTAACCTTCAGGAGCTATGATTATAGAATCTACTCCACTTTCTGTTAGATCAGCGACTGCTTTTTTTTCCTGTTCTAGCTTTCGCCCGGTATCAGTTACAATTACTGAATAACCTTCTACTTCAGCAAGATCCTCCAGATCCCCTACCAGTTCAGCATAGAAAGGATTTCTTATATCAGAAACCACAACACCTATACGACTAGTTTTTCCACTACGTAAAGCGCGGGCATCAGCGTGAGGTCTGTAACCAAGTTCATCGATAATCTTTATGATTTTTTCCTGGGTTTCTTTTCCAACCCCGGGTTTTCCATTTATTACTCTTGAAACTGTCATCATCGACGTTCCAGCTTTTTCAGCGACATCTTTTAACGTAACTCTACCCATAGCTACCCCCTACGTTATCGTTAACAGTTATCGTTAACGTATACATTATAAAACTAGCACTCCTAATAACAAAATGTGGTTTTATGGCTTTATTTTTACTTATCTGCACTTAGAGACTTTGAAAGGCCATGAAGTGATTATTTCTCAATGCATTTATTATCTTTTGCCAATATCAACCAGGTTTCGTAATCGCCCCTTAGAGTGGTTGGACAGATTGATACCAACAGGTAAAATAAATAAAGAAGGAAAAGGGGGAAAGAAAATGAAAGGGAAGACACCGAGA
>JBNGCV010000054.1:0-9987 GCA_049975465.1 Kosmotogaceae bacterium
TTTACAATAATATTTGACCCAGCTAATGCAACTACAAAAACAGTGATACCTATCAACAAAGAAAAAAACAAATCAATATTTAAGGTTTTCAAGGCAAACAAAAAAATGATTATAAAAAAGGTAAACGAAATAAAAAATGGCGCATATTTTTTTGCTGCATTTATAGGAGCATCTTTTTTTAGTATTAGAGCGGCAATCAGTTTAAAAACCAGGAACGCCAGCAAACCTCCCAAGAAAGGTGAAATCAACCAGCTAGAAACAATTAAAATCATTTTTATCCAGTCTACAGCTTCAAATCCACCTGCAACAATTCCAAAGCCTACCATTCCACCGATTATTGAGTGCGTTGTCGAAACGGGTAATCCAAATATTGTGGCAATGCCCAACCAGATAAAAGCTCCAATGAGTGCTGAAATAGCACCGTTTACCATTTCATTTCCAGATAAAAAACTTGTATTCAAAATTCCTTTTGTTATTGTTGACGTTACGTGGGATCCAAAGAAAAAAGCACCTGTAAACTCTAAAATTGCAGCGATAATTACAGCCTGTTTAACCGTGATTGCTTTTGCTCCAACCGCTGTGGCCATAGAATTGGCAACATCGTTACCTCCAATAACCATAGCCAGTGCAAAACCAAGCGATAATGAAAACAATAAAACCACAAACAGCCCCCCTAATCTGTTTTAAGTAGAAGCAGTATGGCTTCAGCTACATTTTCGGCATCATCCGAAATATCCGAGATGGTCATGGTTAACTTTTCCAAAAAGTATATATCTACAGGATGCAGTGTTTCTTTCATACTGTACAATTTTTTCCCCAATGCTATTGATTCATTGTCCGTTGCAAATTCAAAGTTCTCAATGGACTCTATTTCATCAGCTTCTTTTTTTACTTCGTATGGGGAGAATGAACTCTCCACAAGTGTTAAAAGCAATTTCACTGTTTTTATCATCACTTCAACGGATTCAGTTACAGAATCTGCTAATCCTTTCAACATTGATTCAATTTCGGTTCCCTTTATGCTTTCCACTTTATTCATATTAAGGATCTTCATAACGTCATCGATACCGTCGATTACCGAATCCTGTTTATGGAGCAATGCCATAAGATCCTGCCGTTCGAAGTAAACGAATTTGAGTTTGGTATAACTGGAACGTAGCTTTGCCTTTATTATGTCAGCTTCGCGTTCAAGTTTCTCTATGACAACCTGATATTCTTTTAGGGACTTATCTTCAAAATAGTCGGATACTGCTTTGTTTAAGTATTTTATTGCCTCGGATACCTTGTTAGCATGCTGATTTAAGTAATAAAGCGGACCTTCTCTGGGCAACAGTTTATCAATGAACTTCACCATCTATCTTCACCCCCTATCTAAATGTACCAATTATTATTATAACCGGAAAATCATAATGATATAATTATCAGTCTATGACTACGAACGCTATACAATATATTTACAATAAAATTATGGTAGCTATAACCATTATATACTAAGAATTAAATTCTTTGCAAAATAAATTTACCAAGCATTGACAACCATTGATTAGATTTTTATAATAAGAATAGAGATTTTGTAGATGATGAAAAAATTATTGTCTAATAATACAAAGAATTGGAATTAAGGAGGGAGTTATCGTGGCTAAGAAAGAATATGTTGTGGGTATTGACCTGGGGACGACAAATTCAGTTATATCATGGATAAAACCAGACGGGAACGCAGAAGTTATACCTAATGCAGAAGGTTCACGTACTACACCATCTATTGTTTCATTTAGCAAAACAGGAGAAATTATGGTTGGTGAACCTGCAAAAAGACAGGTTATTCTGAATTCAGATAGAACAGTTCGTTCAATAAAGAGAAAAATGGGTTCTGATTACAAAGTAAAAATTGATGACAAAGAATACACGCCACAGGAAATAAGTGCATTTATTCTAAAAAAAATGAAGAAAGATGCAGAAGATTATCTTGATGGAAAAATAACAAAAGCAGTTATAACCTGTCCTGCATATTTTAACGACTCACAAAGGCAGGCAACAAAAGAGGCAGGAATTATTGCGGGCCTTGATGTGTTGAGAATAATAAACGAACCCACTGCTGCAGCTGTAGCTTATGGACTTGATAAAACAAAAGGCGACAAAAAAATAGTTGTTTATGACCTTGGTGGTGGTACTTTTGATGTATCGTTACTTGACATTGGAGATGGAGTTGTAGAGGTACTTGCAACTGCAGGTAACAACACACTCGGCGGAGATGACTTCGACGAGAAATTGATTGATCATATTGCTGGAGAATTCAAAAAGCAGCATGGAATAGATTTAAAAAAAGACAAACAGGCTTTCCAGAGAATGAAGGATGCAGCTGAAAGAGCGAAAATTGAGCTGTCAACCAAAATTGAAACAGAAATTAGTTTACCTTTCATAACAGCAACATCAGATGGACCATTGCATCTTGAGATGACAATAACCCGTTCAACTTTCGAATCATTGATTAAAGACCTTATTGAATCAACACGAAAACAGGTTGAAAGGGTACTAAACGACAAAGAAATATCTCCATCAGACGTTGATGACATAATTCTGGTTGGTGGATCTACAAGAATTCCATACGTTCAGAAGTTTATAAAAGATATTTTTGGCAAAGATCCTAACAAAGGAATTAATCCTGACGAAGCAGTAGCAATAGGCGCAGCAACACAGGCCGGTATTCTTGGTGGAGATATTGATCAGGACCTTGTCCTTGTAGACGTAACACCACTTACACTCGGTGTAGAAGTAAAAGGCGGTCTAATGGAGCCTATAATTGATAGAAATTCTACTATCCCGGTAAAAAAATCAAAGGTCTTTACTACCGCTGATGATGGACAAACAGAAGTTGAGATAAAGGTATATCAGGGTGAACGAACGATGGCAAACGACAATATTCCACTGGGTAGTTTCAAATTAACAGGAATACCACCTGCACCAAGAGGCGTTCCACAGATCGAGGTAACCTTTGACATAGACAGTGACGGAATAGTGCATGTACATGCAAAGGATCTTGGAACAAACAAGGAACAGTCAATGGTGGTCAGTGGTAGACAGAAACTATCAGATGATGAAATTCAGAAAATTATCAAAGATGCAGAAGAATACGAAGAACAGGATAAAAAGCGCAGACAGGAAGTTGAACTCAAAAACAAAGCAGACGAACTTGCTTACAGAGTTGAGAAAATCCTAAAAGAAAGTGGAGACAAACTATCAGATGATGAACGATCAAATCTTGAAACAAAGGTCAAAGATCTCAGAGAAGCAATAAACAATAACAATATGCAAAGAGTAAAACTGTTATTTGATCAATTACAGGAAGAAAGCATGAAGATAGGTCAGAAAATCTATCAGGATCAGCAAAAACAGCAGGAAGCGCAGGAAACGAATGCAGAAGAAACCAGTGAATCAGATGAAGATACAAGCGATTCTGAAAGTGGTTCTGAATATATTCCACCCAAAGGTAATGAATAACCAATAAAATAAAACCATTTACAGGAGGTGAGCCTAAATGGCTATTGAAAGAAGAAGAGAAGGAACTGTCTTTACACCTTTTGTGGACTTGCAAAGAGAAATTGACAGGATGTTCGATGAAGCATTTGAAGATTTTGGAATCAGAAGAAGTACAGGAAATGGTTTCATTCCATCAGTAAATGTCTATGAAACAGATGACACAGTAAATATTGAAATGGAAATTCCAGGAATTGAGAAAGACGCACTTGACATCGATCTGTCCGACGGTATCCTAACAGTAAAAGGTGAAAAGAAAGACGAGAGAGAAGACAAATCAAGAAACTACCACTTAGTAGAAAGAACGTTCGGTAGCTTTAGCAGATCTTTCAGAATTCCAGATAACCTTGATCAGGACAAAGCGAAGGCAAAATACGAAAACGGGATACTGAAGATCGAGCTCCCCAAGAAAGAAGAAGCGAAACGAGAAGCAAAGAAACTGGAGATAGAGTAAAACAACAGAAGATCGAGGGCGCCCGATAGAAGGGCGCCTTTTTTTGGAGGTGAAAATAATGAATCAGGAACAATACACCCAAAAAGCTCAAAAGATTCTCGGTGATGTTCAGGATATATTGATGAGATACAAGCAAAGTCAATTCGGTAGCGAACACATCTTGTTGGCTATCTTAGAAGATGGTGATAACTTTGCAATAGATATTCTTAGATCCTTTAACGTGGATATAGATACATTGAGAAGGGATGTAGAGGATGTAATTGGTAGATATGGTTCCAGTTCTGGCCCTAAAAATCAGATCTACATGACCCCTGATGCAAGACATATACTCGAAACAGCTAAAAATGAAGCTGAAAGAATGAAAGATTCACGTATTGGTACCGAACACATGCTACTTGCAATGGTTAAAGAACTATCTTCCGTTGCAGGGAGAATATTGATCAAACACGATTTGAGTGTGGATAAGGTTTACGGAGAAATACTCAAGAAAAGAGATAAAGCAGATGTCAGCGAAAATGAAAATGTGAATATTATAAAACGGTTTACCATAGACCTTACAGAACTGGCAAAACAAAACAAATTAACACCTGTCATAGGCCGCGAAAATGAAGTAAGACGCGTTATACAGATACTTGGAAGAAAAACAAAAAATAATCCTGCTCTCGTTGGAGAACCAGGCGTAGGTAAGACAGCAATCGTTGAGGGACTTGCACAAAGGATTTCTGAAGGAGATGTACCGGAATATCTTAAAGAGAAAAAAGTGCTTGTACTTGATATGGGACGGGTCATTGCTGGTTCAAAATTTCGTGGTGAATTCGAAGAGAGAATGAAGGGTATCATAGACGCTGTAAAGAAACTTGCAGGTGAAATAATCCTCTTTATTGACGAAATTCATACCGTGGTTGGCGCCGGTTCAGCTGAAGGTTCCATGGATGCTGCAAATCTTATGAAACCTGCTTTATCCCGTGGTGAATTGCAATGCGTTGGTGCAACTACTCTTGATGAATATCGGAAATATATTGAAAAAGATAGAGCCCTTGAAAGACGTTTCCAGCCAATAATCGTTGAAGAGCCTTCAATTGAAGAAACTTACGAAATCTTAAATGGACTCAAAGAAACTTATGAAGACCATCACAATGTGGAAATAACAGAAGATGCCCTAAAAACTGCTGTTGATTTAAGTGTTAAGTACATAACTGATCGTTTCCTGCCAGATAAGGCAATAGATTTGATAGACGAGTCAGCCTCATTCGTACGATTAAAATCGGGTTACATGCCTGATGATTTGAGATCTATGGAGAAAAAGCTAAAAGAGCTAGATGACAAAATCACCGAACATGTACAGGAAGGAAAATATAAAGAAGCTGCAGAGATAAAAACCGAATATGAGAGACTGAAGAAAGAATACTATAATAAGCGAGATGAATGGAAAAAATCAAATCAGGGCGGTGACAAAACTGTAACCCCAGAACTGATTGCATCCATAGTAGAACAATGGACAGGAATCCCTGCGGGAAAACTTCTGGAAACGGAAAGAGAAAAACTTAAAAAATTGAAGGAACTCATTCATCAACGTTTTGTCAATCAAGAAGAAGCAGTGGAAACAGTAACACAAACCATAAAAAGAGCCAGAGCGGGATTAAAGGCTCCCAATAGACCTTGGGGAACATTTCTGTTTATGGGTCCCACAGGTGTTGGAAAAACTGAATTGGCAAAACGACTGGCGAGTATCCTTTTTGGAAGCGAAAACGCGCTCATAAGAATTGATATGTCCGAATACATGGAGAAACACACTGTATCTAGATTAATAGGTGCCCCTCCGGGATATGTGGGTTATGAAGAAGGGGGGCAGCTCACAGAAAAGGTTAGAAGAAGACCCTATTCAGTTATTTTACTCGATGAAATAGAAAAGGCCCATCCAGAAGTACACAACATACTACTCCAGGTGATGGATGATGGAAGATTAACTGATGGACACGGTAAAACTGTAAGCTTTACCAATACAATTCTAATCATGACCAGCAACATAGCATCAGCAGAACTTTCAGAAAATAGTGAGCTAACGGAAGAAATGATGAATAGTCTCGAAAAGCGCTTGAAGACAAACTTCAATCCCGAATTTATTAACAGACTCGATTCCATAGTACTATTCAAAACACTTTCTGAAGAAGATGTTAAGAGGATCGTCAAGCTTGAGCTTGAAGATACATTAAGAAGATTGGGTGAACAGGAGATGAAACTCGATTTTACAGAAAAGGCAGTTGACTTCATTGCAAGTAGGGGCTATGACCCGACCTTTGGTGCTCGCCCTTTAAGAAGATTTGTGGAGAGAGAGGTTGAAGGTCCACTTGCAGATATGATTATAGAAGGAGAAGTCAATCCAGGAGATACTGTGGAAATTGATGCTGATGAATACTCGATAAGACTTCAGAAAAAAGAATGATAAATAATAACACTTATCCTGTTTAAAGACCGGCAGGTTTTTCTTGCCGGTCTTTTGATATATAATAATATCTGTATCTTGGTGAAGAACCAGCAGGAGCTGTGATTATTATGGAACTACACATGTATATAGCCATTATCATCTTTATCGTAACGTATGCATTCCTGATAGCTGAAAAAATTCACAGAACATTAATTGCTCTATCAGGTGCTATTTTAATGGTACTGTTTGGTGTTTTTAAAGACCCCAGAACGATATTTGCGGAACATGTAGATTTTAATACCATTTTCCTTCTGTTAGGAATGATGGCTTTCGTAGTAGTTATTAAAAAGTGTGGATTGTTTGAATACTTTGGAATGAAAGCATTAACCATGTCGAAAGGCAATTTAATAAAGCTCTATATGTATCTAGTATCCCTTACTGCAATTACTTCAGCTATACTTGATAATGTAACTACCATTCTGGTAATTGTTCCCATTACGCTTGCCGTTGCCGATACAGCAAAAATAGATCCCATACCCTTCGTGCTGGGTGAAATATTTTCCTCAAATATTGGTGGCGCAGCAACCTTAATTGGTGACCCTCCCAATATAATGATTGGTTCAGCAGCATCCCTCTCTTTTATGCAATTTGTAATAAACCTCGGTCCAGCGATACTGGTAACTTTCTTTGTTATCAATGGTTTGTTACTTCTGTTATTCAGGAAAAGCCTTTCTCAAAAGATTGATCTGGATAAGATAACTTTTGATAGAAATCCTGTTGAATCACCAAGACGTTTCAAGATTTCAATAATACTGTTATTGATTACAGTAACTCTTTTTGTTCTCCAGGAATACATCTATCTGAGTAGTGCCTTTATTGCTCTAACCATGGCCACTATTTCACTTTTAATATTGTTTCCAAAAGGCGTCGAAGAAAATCTTTCAGAGGTTGAATGGGCATCGATTTTATTCTTTGTGGGTTTATTTATTATGGTTGGCGGTATAGAAGAAACAGGTGTTCTTGAAAGTATAGCTGATTTCATGATGCGTATTTCAAAAGGGTCTATGCAGACTGCCAAATTATTATTTTTGAATATCTCAGGATTCGCTTCTGCCTTTGTAGATAATATTCCTTATACAGCTACGCTCATTCCTGTTGTGGAATCAATGAAAAAAATTAATCCAGACATATTTGGCAATCTAAAACCATTATGGTGGTCTCTTTCTCTGGGGGCATGTCTTGGTGGAAATGGTACAGCTGTAGGAGCTTCAGCTAATGTGATCGGACTTGCAATTCTTAAAAAGTACTATCACAAACAAATAAGCTTCTTAAAGTTCATGGGATACGGACTTTTTGTACTTACCATTAGTTTATTTATTTCAAGTATATATGTAACATTAGCTTTTTAAGAGGTGATTTCAATGGAAAAGATATTTTGTACATACAAACTACCTAACTTTGTGAAAAAAATACTAAATGGTTATGAAGTAGAAATGAACGACGAAAACAGACAATTGTCAAAAGAAGAAATAATAAAGTATACAAATAATGCAGTAGCAATATTGTCAATGTTAACTGACAAAATTGACGAAGAAGTGATTGATGGTTGCCCCAATTTAAAAGTGATTTCCAATTGTGCCGCCGGCTACGACAATATAGACATTGATTATGCCAGAAAGAAAAACATTGCAGTGACCAACGTTCCCGGAGTGCTAACAGAAGCAACCGCTGATCTGGCTTTTGGTCTTCTATTGGCTACATGTAGACGTATTGTAGAAGCAGATAAGTTCACAAGAGAAGGGCATTTTGTAGGCTGGAGATACAATCTGCTTCAGGGTATGGAATTACAGGGCAAAACCCTGGGAATAGTCGGTATGGGAAGAATAGGGAGAGCGGTTGCTAAAAGAGCACTTGCTTTTGGTATGAACGTTTTATATCATAATCGAAAACCCCTTTCTAAAAAAATGGAACATGAATTGACCGCGCGTTATGTGAAATTGGAAGAACTTCTGAAGGAATCTGATATTATTTCTCTACATGTACCATTAACTGAAGAAACTCATCACCTGTTGAATAAGAAACGACTAAAAATGATAAAGAAAACTGCATATTTAATAAATACGGCTCGTGGTCCTGTAATAGATGAAGACGCTTTAATAAAGATCCTGGAAAACAATGAAATTGCTGGAGCAGGGCTTGATGTTTATGAAAATGAACCAGTTGTTCCTGAAAGACTAAAACATCTTCAAAATGTCGTCTTATTGCCCCATATAGGATCAGCAACAATAGAAACAAGAGACAATATGCTACTTAAGGCAGCTCAAAATATAAAATCGATACTCAACAAGCAAAAACCTTTTAGCAGAGTCGTTTGAATTTATGCAGATCATTGAACGCCTATTGATAAAAATTGGGATTTTACTGATCGTGGCAGGTTTTATATTCTTTTTGTTCAGGAAAACTGGAATCCCCCTTGGAAAATTACCTGGAGATATTCATATTTCTAGAGATGGATTCGAGATGTGGATACCTATTACTTCATGCCTTATAATAAGTGGGTTAATAACAGTTGTTTTATGGATAATTAATTATTTAAGCAATCATTTGAAATGATCTTAATTCAATGCTTTTTCTGCATCTAAAACCTGTTTTTGAGAAAGTTTCAATTGTTCTTTATGACTTTCCAAAAACTCTAGTATTTCATCTTCTGTGACGATCATATAATCTTTCCAGATTGCAGCAATGATAGAAGAAGGTATATTGGTTTCGGTTACAATCTTGAGAATGGTTAAAGGAATACCTTCTTTGATCTCTTCGATTTTTTTGATAGAACCTGTCTCAAGAAATTCAACAGATTTTTCAACCACCGCACTGCCTATCCCCTTAATATTACTCAAAGCTTTTATATCCTCTCTGGTAAGATCACTTTTTATATTAGCAATAACCCGAGAGGCAAATCTATATGTCCTGATCTTGAAAGGATTGTCTCGTGAAACCTCCATAAGTCTTGCAAGTAAAATGAACTTTTTTGCCAGTAAATTGGAACTCACACTGTTTTTCATAAAACATCTCTCCCTATATAATCTTACTACAGTAATTTATCAGTTCATAAAAATCATTGAGGGGGGATTACTTTGAAAGCAATGATACTCGCAGCTGGAAAAGGTACTAGATTGAGACCTTTAACCAACGAACTACCCAAACCAATGCTTCCTATAATAAACAAGCCCGTTATTGAATTTCTCCTGGAGCTACTAAAAAAACATCAAGTTGATGAGGTAATGATAAACCTTTCTCACCTTGGATGGAAAATACAGGATTATGTTAAAGATGGTTACAGGTACAGACTGAATGTTGGATATTCATTTGAAGGTTATTACAAAAACGAATCTTTAAAAACGATCCCACTGGGCTCTGCCGGCGGTATTAAAAACATACAAAAAAAATGGGAATTCTTTGATGATACATTTATTGTACTATGCGGCGACGCTATTGTAGATCTGAACATTTCAGAAGCGCTTACCTTTCATAAAAATAACAATGCTCTAGCCACAATAATTACAAAAAATGTTCC
>JBNGCV010000055.1:0-9899 GCA_049975465.1 Kosmotogaceae bacterium
CCTTGTTTTTTGGCCAGCACTTCACCTGAATTTCTCCACCCATACATTGAAGAGCTGCTGCTGCAAGTACAGCTTCAGGTGAGCCCCCTATGCCCATATAAATATTTGTTCCGCTTTCCTGCAATGCTGAGGAAATAGCACCGGCAACATCACCATCTTCAATGAACCTTATTCTTGCTCCCACAGATCTGATTTGCTCCACGAGGAAGTCATTTCTTTTTCGATTCAGTAGTGTAACTGTAAGCTCTGAAATCTTTATATCAAGGATCTCAGAAGCTATCATTAGATTTTCTTTTACAGTATTGTTTATGTCTAATTTTCCGGCAAGTTCCTTTCCAGATGCAAGCTTTTCTACATAATGTGTCGGAAGTGGAGCAACTTTTCCATTTTCTGCAGCTGCAATAATGGATAAAGCATTGGGTTGGCCATTTGCAACAACTCTAGTTCCATCAACGGGATCAACCGCTATTTGTATTGCTGGATCATCTTGACCCCATTTACCCACTTTCTCTCCAGGATATAACATGGGTGCGTTATCCTTTTCTCCTTCTCCTATAACAATTGTTCCTTTTACATCGATTAAGTCCAGTATTCCTCGCATAGCGTCAACAGCGCTTTGATCGACCATCTCTTTGTCACCTCTACCGAGGTAAATACTGGACATCAAAGCTGCAGCTTCGGTGACCCTTACCATATCAAGTGTAATCTCAGGTACCAATAAACCCACCCCCAGGGACTAATTTTTATACGGGATGATTCTAACATTAACTGATTTTAATGACATAATTTTGAAAAGTAAATTTTTTGACTCTTTGTCTGAATAGAAAGGCCTAAGTTCATAAATTTGGCAGTGTTAAGATATTTATACTTGAGAATTTATAAATAAACTAAAAAAATATTCTTACATTATTTTACGAGGAGGCGTATAACTATGATTTTTCGAAGAACGAATTTTAAGCGTTTTGTTAGTTTTCCGCTCTTTAAACTGCTGATTATTGCTTTGTTTTTGACTATGCTTTCAGCAGCAATTATGGCTTCAGAAGTTGTAGACAAAGATGATAGCTTTTCTTTCATAGTTTTTGGAGACAGTCGTATTCCAGCATACATACCCTTTGATCAAAACAATAAAGACGAACTGGATGAACTAATGCATGCTGTTACTAAATACGCATACGCTGGTGGAAAAGTTCCATACAAAGCTGTTTTTAATCCTCAAACTTTACAGTTAGAACGCATAGAACTCCCTGGTAAATCTAAGGGGCAAAAAAGAATAATCACATATGGCGATGACGGATGGCCTGAAGTGTTTGTGGACAAACAGGGAGAATTCGCAAGGGTTGGCCACTTATCCATTGGGCAAGAATGGGTTTATGACAACATAGTAAGAGAAATTAATGAAAATGTTTCTGAACAGAAAGATGGACCAACCTTTTCCTTGCATACAGGTGATATTGTTTATTTTGGCTATCAGGGAAAAGGAGCAGACGAAAGCCCTTACTGGAGGCATTTTAACCGTAATTTCCTTTCCAGTTTGCCTGAAGGTGGTCCTGGGGATTTAACTGCGAGATTTTTTCCCGTTCTGGGAAATCATGAAACCTGGGGAGATAAAGATATAATTGGTTTCAGAGAGATGTTTCCATATTTGAAAGAACTTGGTTTTAGTGAAGATCATAGAGTTTATTGTTTTGACTACAAAAATTCTCGCTTTATGTTTCTTGACTCAGGAATCATGAATCCTGAAGATCCTGCAGATTGGTATAAATCAACTCCAGGATACGAGAAACAGCTGGATTACCTTTCAACATGGATAGAAGATGCCATAGCTATGGGTAAAGAACATGCGTTCATAACGTTTCATTACCCTGTTTTTTGTAGATCGGGCTATGGAGCTCTTCCCGAAAAGCACAATCCACACTCGTTACTGAAAAAATATGCAGATAAAATTGATATAACTGTATTTAACGAACACGTTCATGCAACCGAAGCATATAAAGTAGATGGAATACGCTATCTTGTTTTAGGTGGAGGAGGTGGTGAGCAAACCCTCAACGCAAATGAAATGCCCGGAAGTTATCCTAAAGACTATTATTGGAAGGGAGAACCTCGCCAGCTTGACTATAACTATGTTGTTGTTAATGTAAATGGAAAAAATATCGAAATAACTGTTAATCGCTTTAGGCCAAATGAGTTAAAACCTTACAGTCAAATAAATATAGTTCCTGAATTAATAGACTAAGTTATATTGTAGAAAATAAACCACCCTGGATATTCTTCAGGGTGGTTATTATTTCATATTTATTAGATAAATTCAAAAGGATTCGCAAAAAAAGTTGATTAATAATCAGTTCTTTGCTTTATTTAAAGGATTTTTTGAAGAAACAGAGCACTAAGCTTCTTCAGCTGTGAACTCCCTGGCAAATTTTTCAATGTTTTCTTCTTTTACCTTTGGTTCTGGATGACCTTCTGACATTTTCTTGATTATTTTTCTAATCATAAAATTCATTTTGTCAAAATGGAATTCTCCTCCAAAATGTCCTTTAACATCACAGTTTTTAAGAAACTCTTCATCAAAATTTTTGGCAAGATATTCGTCAAGTTTTTCACTTACATCTGCAAAACAGAGAAATATCCCAAGTTTTTTCTTCGTTAGTTCTGGATGCTTTTTGATATACTTTTTAAGTTTTGAAGGAGCTTTTCCGGCGTGAATATAACCTCCTAATATAATTGCATCGTAGTTATCTATACTTTCTTTCTCAGCATTTTTAAGGTCAACTAATTTGACATCGTTTTTGAGCAATTTAGATAATTTTTTCGCACATTTTTCAGTTGTTCCTGTCTTGCTGGTATAAACCATAAGTGTTTTCACTAAACTTCACATCCTTCATGAATTGACTTTGAACACATAGTTATAATAATTCTTAGTTAATTATACTATTACAAAAATTATTTTCATTGCCTTTTTAACACTTATTGCGCCAGTAAAACAATCGCAATAGAAGCTGCAATTCCAACAAGAGTCAAGCCCGCAATCTGCATGTACGAGATACCTTTTACTTCATTTATACGACCTGAAGTGTCTGCATAATAATCTGGCATTACCGGCATTCCAGCGTCCCCATTTTTCTGAGAAAGTGCATATTCAACAACTGTCTGCCAGACTTTGAGCTCCATTCCATTTCGATGGACAATATATTCATTTGGATTGGTCAGGTCTATAGGTTCTCCATTAGGGTGTTTTGGTACAACCTCAAGGCTGGGAAGGATATCTCCAATCATGGGCAAGAAAGAGAGGATATAACTATCTGTCACAACATGGTACAGTTGTTTATCACCTTTCTTTATTTTTATGTAGTCTTCGTTACCTTCAGCTGGCTGTACCCCATCACCGGTAAAAAGTTCTACCTTTGTTACCGCTCTTGTGGATGGTAATGGTTGGTCCATAATCGGTATAGTAAAAAGAATAGCGTTCTTTGGATTATAGTAATACCTCAGGCCGGAAAACTGCAAAAAATAGGTATTACCCATAAGTTCTTTGAGTAAAACAGCTACTTCCATAAGTCGAGCCAGTTCGTCACCCGACAGATAAACTGAAACAATCGGATAACCTGCATATCCATCGTTACCGTATCCCAATCCAATAACTTCTGCGATTTCATAAAAGGGAATCAAACCCTTTGTGTCAGGCATAGTTCCTGGCGTAATTGTCCCTCTTATACTACCGTTGGCCTGAATAGCAACATCTACTCTTTTTCCGGTTACTTTCTGTGTCGTCAGTCGCATTCCATCAGTTATAAAATCACCTACGGGAGATTCCTGTAATGCCAAATCTTTAATTGGGAAATCTGATGTTATTATAGGTTCCATAACATCAACAATCCGTCCTTCAGTCATCTCCTTTACCAGTTCATTCAGTTTGTCCATATATTCATCCACCATTAGCTCTATCTCAGGATCTGGCAGTATACTTCCATCAATGGATATTAGATAAGGTTCATTCTTATCATTAGCTGGTTTTACTTCATCGCTCACAGGATTATATGCAAGTTCTATGCGTCCGAGATACCTTGTTAGCGAACCAGCCTGAACGATTATTGTACCATTTTCAATTACCGGCTGATGTAAGGCAGTATGACAATGTCCGCCAACTATAACATCTATACCCTTAACATTTTTAGCAAGTTCCCTGTCTTCTTTAACACCAGCATGGGTTAAAGCAACTATGACATCAACGTCTTCCTGTTCTAATTTTCCTACCATTTTTTTGGCTGTTTCGTGTCTATCAAGAAACATAAATTCGCCAGTATCTGCAGCAACAGATTCAGCATCTTTACCCAGTAAACCGAATATTCCTACCCTTATTCCATTACCCAGCTCAAAAATGGCGATCTCATTTATTACACCTTTTTCAACAAGTGGGTGTCCTTCAGGTGGTTTGGTATTTGACGCCACTACAACCGTTCTTTCGTTGGCTTCAGGATAGCCCGCTGTTGTCAAATAATTAGTCAGTACTTTGGTACCAAAGTCATACTCATGATTCCCAATAGTTATTGCGTCATATCCAATTGTCTGTAGAATTGAGAGTTCAGCTGCATGTCCAGCTGGAGCAAGCCATCCAAAAGCACTTCCTCCAAGAAAATCCCCAGCGCTGAATACCAGAACAGGTTCATTTTCTTCAGCTTTTTCAGCCTTAATCGTTTTAATTGCTGAGGCCAATCGGGCAAAACCACCTACGGTTGGATCACCAAATTCGGAATAATAATCGATTGCTGGTGAATGAGGTATCAGAGAAGAGTGCTCGTCGTTGGTGTGCAGTATTGTAAAGTAAAGCCAGTTGGAATCATTGTTCTGTGTTTTAGTAGCATTTCCAAGAACAGAAGTACTTGCAACAGTGATCAATAATGATATTAAAATAAAGGTAAATATCCTTCTTGTAGTCTTGTTAGCTGAAAAGATGCTCTTAATAGATAACATTTCTATCCCTCCTTATCTCTCTCTTATTCTCTCACAAAGGGTGGCTTTAAACAAAACAAAAGGGAAGTTTGGTGCAAGTTTTGTTAATGATTTAGGTGAAGTTATCCGTGAAATAAAAAGGACATTGAAAGTTGGAGAGGGAGTTTTTTTGTAGTATCCGTGTTCCTGAAAGAAGAAGTGCTGACAATTCTTCCAGAAAAAGAATAAGATGCAAACTTTATTTGGATAGACAGCTTCAAGAATTTTTTCAGTTGTATTTCATAGCAAGAAGCTTCTAAGTTTTTATCAGATAGTTACTATGAAGTACTTTTTAGTGGGCAAACTGATATATTATGATCCCACATATCATTAGCAGCAAACCAATTCCCTTTGCGGGCGTAATAGAAATTTGTTGTTCTCCAAAGCAGCCACCAATGTTTATTACCAGGGCAAAAATTATTTGAGTTATCACGATGATCAAAACCCCGCGACTGGCACCAAGTCTGGAAACACTCTGTGCGATACTGAAAATAATTACTACTCCGATAAACCCAGCTGTGGCATAAATCGGATTTAGCCCCTTTAGAGATGCGATGCTGAGCTCGCCTTTTCCAAAAAGAAGTAGCAAAAACATGGCAAGCAAAAAACCGGTTCCATGAATCAAAAAATTAGCACCATAGAAACCAACCTGCTCACCAAGTCTAGCACTGAATACACTTTGAAGAGCAATTACTGTTCCAGCAAGAATTGAAAAGAAGAATCCTGTTGCCATGTCAAACTCAACCGTAAAGATCTGAAGCTATATTCTTCAGTTTCTTGAAGTCCTTTATTCTTATCTGAGATCTATTTATGGCTATCACACCATCATCGCTAAGCTCTTTCATCACCCTGTTAACGTGACGATAGCTTCCGCCAAGTAACTCGGATATCTCGGTCTGACTGTCAGTTTCTAACTCATCAAGCTTACATTCGTTTTTTCGTCTGAAGTCATCAGTAGTAAATACATCACTACTCTCTTTTTAAGCGGTGCTGAAGACGTAAGTTTTCTAACAATGTCGTTATGGTATAGCTTGAAAGCCAGTTCCTTTATTATCATTCTTAAGAAAGCTGGTTTATCCATCAGGTGTTTTCTTGCAACAGAGATATCTAAGGCAAGAAGCTCAGTTTTACAAACAGCAGAAACAGAGGTTTTTACAGTATAATCATTCAAGACTTCCAGATCACCCAGCATAGAAAGAGGAATAGAAAATCTCATAAGCATTCTGTTTCCATTTTTTAGAAGCAAAAAGGTTTTGACCTTACGCTTAACAAGAAAATACAAATAGTCAGGTTTTTCATCAATAGAATAAATGTTTCCATCTCTATCAAAATGGTGTATTTCAAAAGACCCTATAAGATCCTTGCCAATGATCTCTTGAAGTTGAAATCTTCGCACATAGTTTTCTATTTTATGCTTGTTTCCGCTGATTTTCATTTCTTTCCTCCTGAAAAAAATATATATTGAGTATCTTAAATCAAATAGGACAATTGTCCTATTCAAGAAGTTGCACATATATTCTAAGCTTTTTCAAAGGTTGCTTTAAGCTTCTTCTAAGTATTCCTCTGTATCATATATTTGAAATCCAAAAAAAGGAGTGGATAAAATGAAAAGATTAATCGTTATATCAGCAGTTTTATTGTTAGTTATGAGTGGTTTTGCAGCTACACTAAGCGATGAAGAAATCTCTGGAATTCTCTTAATGAGAGAAGAAGAAAAACTAGCTCGGGATGTTTACCTTGAGCTTTATGAGCTCTGGGGTCTCAGGACCTTCAGCAATATAGCGAGTGCAGAGCAAAATCATATGGATAGAGTGAAATTCCTGATAGACAAATACAACCTTGAGGATCCCGCATTGGGAGAACGTGGAGAATTCACTGATGAAGAACTACAGACGCTCTATAACGAACTGGTAGCTTTGGGAAGTAAATCGATTGTAGATGCAATAAAAGTTGGAATGCTCATAGAAGAACTGGATATTAAAGATCTGCTTGAACTTATGGAACAAACCGAGAACGAAGAACTGCTTTTTGTTTATAGCAATCTCGAAAAAGGTTCAGAGAACCATCTCAAAGCATTCAACAGACAGCTTGAAAAATATAATGCCAGTTATGATTACCAGTATATCAGCGAAGAATTTGCAAAAGAAATATTATCAAACAAATAAAATTAAATTCAAAATAGAAGGGGGCTTTTTGAGCCCCTTTTTATTTTCAAACATAGAACTATGAAAAACAAAACAGTCGAAGCTTCTTTCAAAACTAAATTAATGAAGGTATCACATTTAAGGGAAATTACCGGGATTAACATTGTTTACAGAAAGATGATTTGAGTATTACTCCGGCCAAAGGCTAATCAAACTTAAATTTGTGCCATGAATCCTCAAAATCCACCAAATGTAGTGACAAAATGTCAGGCCTAAAATTTTAGATTGGCTTTTTATGAATGTTTCAGAAAGTCAACTGTCAAACTCAGGGGTTCTTAGTTGTAGAAATTCTCACAGGAGTCTAATAGACGATCAATTGATTTTGAAAGATATTCTAGAGAATTAATAACGTTGTTGTAGATATCGAGAGAATAATCTTCATTCATAAAATCCCTTTGTCTGCTTTTTGTTTTCTTATCAATGTACTGGATATGTATATGATTTCGATAATTTCGCAATTTATTTAGTTGTTTATATTTTTCATAACTAATAATATTAGCTGATTTCAAGTATTTAAGAGCCTTGTGAAAATTAAAGCTTGTCTGGTGGTCAATGTATTTTTTAAAAATACTTCTATTTTTATAATATACAGAGGAAATTTTAATTTTGCAGTTTTTTCCAAATTTCCTACACTCAGAACACTTCAAATAAGTCTTTTCAACAAATCCCATAATTATACCTTCAATTATCGTCGTAGCTGTAATAATCGCATGTTTTCTAAATAAAGCTCCTATTGAAAGACCACCACGACCGAACTCAGTTCTGTAAAGAATATAATTAATGAAATCTGTATACTGAATTGAATAGGAGAGATTTTTAGCTAATATTTTGTCGTGTAATAAGTAGAGTTTGTATTTTTTACTTATAGTATGTAACGTACGAAAATAACGCCTGGGCATCTTCAAAACAGAGTCTTTAGGTAGCAAGATATTTTCTTCGGGAGCATTTTTCCCCAGATCTTCTCTTATCATATTTTCCGCTTTTTGAAGGGCGTCAGATGCTTTTTTGATTTCTGCTTTTATACTTTCTTGTACACCTTTGTTAGAATTTGAATTCAACTTAAAAACTCCTTTGGAAATCACTTCAATTCTACCTTATTTTACCCAAGACTTCATTTACTGAAGTGTATATCCGACTGTGACTGTTCCCCAAATCGGCGATCCGTCCCCTGGTTCTTGGACAAAAACAAACCAACACTAACGATTTACACATAAAATCTCCTTATTGCTTTGAATTGAAAAAGTACCAGGTGTTTTGTTTTTCAAAGAACCATGTGGTCTCAAGTTATTGTAGTAATCAAGATATACGTTCAGTTTCCTGCATAAATCATCAAGGTCTTCAAAGGTATTATTTTTTACAAATTCTCTTTTCAAAGAAGCAAAGAATGATTCAATAAATGCCTGTGAATTGGGGTTTCTCTTTAATCCAAATTCATGTACTATTTCCTGTTCCATCATGAATATTCCTGTGTTTATGGCTCTGAATTGACTGCCATTATCTGTTCTTATCACCTGAGGTTTACCTCTTTGTTTTATTAGTAGGTCTATTAAACGAGTAAAGTCACCATTTTTACAACTGGATCCTACATAAACTCCAATCAAATTTCTATCGTACACGTCTATTACTGCAAGTATAGCCATTTTTCCTTCGTTAGTATTCGCAAAACATATATCTGATTCCCATAGTTCATTCTTCTGTGTTATTTCCCTTGCTCTGCTTCGCCTTACTGGTTGTTTATTCTGTTTTGTATATTCACCAACCATTTCCAGTTTCTTTCTAAAACGGTGTATCTTTTTGTGATTGACTATTATTTTGTAATGATCACGAATATACTCAGCCATCTTTCTTGAGCCAAGGAACTTGAGATAAAACTCTCTTTTAAATCTTGAGTCTTCGTTACGAATGTTCTTCAACAGTTCCTCTAAACTCTCGTCCTTTGTTATTCCACCATATGTATTGTATGAATATCCTCTATATCTTCTTTCTCTTTTTTTCTTGAGAAAAAACGTTATGGTTTTGCTGTGATAATAACTGCTTCTTGGTATACCAAGTACTCTTAATACAAAACTTTTTCTAAAACCCCAGGATATGTATCTGTTAGCAACCAACAATCTTCTTATTTCTGTTATTCCTTTTCTTGGCTCTTCTTTTTTTTTGAAACCTCATTAAGCATTCGTATCTTCAAATCTCTTTCAACCAATTTTGATTTTAATCGTTCAATTTCTTCCTTTAATTCTTTAACTGTGTCTCCATATTCATCTTTCTTGTCCAATTCAAGTTCCTCCCTGAGAAAAGCAGGTATCTTGCTTTCATCTGCTATGAAAGAATATCTTCTTCTTTGATTTGTTTTAAAAGCTTTATCCTTGTGCACTTTGTACTTATTAACCCAATCACTAATTACAGAGAAATCCATATTATATTTGAATCCCATTTCTCTGTAACTCTTATCTGTTTCCAGATACTCTTTAACTAATTTCAACTTGAATTCTGTACTATATTTTCTCGGTGTCTTCCCTTTCATTTTCTTTCCCCCTTTTCCTTCTTTATTTATTTTATCTGTTGGTCTCAATTTGTCCAAACACTCCAAGGGGCGATTACGTTTGAACTTCCGTACAACCCACAACGTACAACGCACAACGGTATTAAACACGTACAACCCACAACCTACCACGCATAACGTATTTTTCGCTAAATGAGAGGGGTACC
>JBNGCV010000056.1:0-9598 GCA_049975465.1 Kosmotogaceae bacterium
TTTTATTAACTTCCGTACAACGAACAACCAACTATCGCACAACGTGTTTTTCGCTCCAATCGGTTCACGGAAAACGGTTCACGGTTCACGTCTTTTGAATTTTCTTGATCTCTCGTTTTGTATTTATTGTTTTTTTAGACTTTGCGTACAACCCACTGACGCACAAGGTGTTTTGAACGTAAGTACCGTCGATGGACGATGGACCAAGCGTAAGTGTTGAAAGATTGACTTGTTTTTTATCTCTTCCCAAACCCTAAACCCCAGACCCTACACCCGATTCTTATGTTTAATCTTGTCTTTTCGTTTTGTTTTTTTGAATTTCCGAACAACCTACAACCCACAACGCACAACGGTTTCTAACACGTACAACGCACAACCAACTCCCGCACAACGTTTTCTGATTTTATTAACTTCCGTACAACCCACAACCTACTGACGTACAACGTCTTTTGATTTTATTAACTTCCGTACAACGCACAACCTACTCCCGCACGACGTGTCCTATAATTCGATGGACGAAGCGGAGCGTTGGACGTGTTTTTATCTCTTACCAGACCCTATACCCGTCTTTTTATAAGGTCTCGGACTCTCGGTTTATGCTTCCTCTCATCATCTGCTTTTGACCTATCATGATGTAAATAAAGATCCAGAGTAATTACTATTTATAGTTCCTTGCAGTTCTCATAAAAGCAGAAATATTTTTAGGTGGAGTTTCCAGTGGTATGTCGCAGCCTGAACTCAGTATAAAATTGGGTACACCTTCCATATTATTGAGTAGGTTTTCAGTTGCTATTTCAACATCCTTCTCATTAGATTGAAGAAAGACTCCTACTGGATCTATGTTACCTATTAAATAAACATCTTTAGGTATCTTCTTAGCAGCGTTCTTAAGATCTATTACACTATCCAAACTGAGCCCGTACGCCCCACTGTTTCCCATCATATCGATTATATGCTCAGTATTTCCACAAATGTGATAAACAAGGGGAGTTGAAATATTTGATTTAATTTCTTCGAAGTAATCAAGCGCAAAGCGACTGAATTGTTTTTTTGATAGCAGTACTGCTGTTGGTTCAAGAACAGCTATTAAATCAGTCCCGTTGTCTATTAGTGCTTTAGAGTATTCTATTACCACTTTGGTACAAAATGCTATCACTCTCTGTGCGAAATCGGGTTCCTCTATAAGTTTCATGCACAAATCAGTTACACCCACAAGTTCGCCAGCAAGGCTAAATGGTCCTATCACGTAGCTACCCTTTATTTCGGGCAGTTCATTAGCCATCATGGCTGCAACATCAGTGAAAACTTTCATTCGTTTAGTTACGCCTTTCCAGGAATTTTCGATAGAAGCTAACTCTTCAGGTCCTTTAACGGGATGTTTTTTCACATATGGATTGTCATCTTCGGGGAAGGCTATTTCAAGGCCTAAAGCTTCAGCTTCAACGGTCAGGTCCATCATGAAAAATAGCCCGTCAGGGTGAAAATCGTTCATAAGTCTGGACAAAGATTTGAACTGAACCTCAGCATTTGTAAGATTTTCTCTTAGTGATGTACCGGTGAGCCTTGCTCCCGGTGCTCCGAGCAAAGGTATAATAGATCTTTTATTTGACATTGTTACCCTCCATAAATCTTGATTTTCCGTAATATCATTAGGAATTACAGGTCCAATATTTGATTTTGAAGAAGCTTTTGTACTGGATAATAACTATTTCTTATCACAAAGAATGACCGTTCAAATTATTTCATTCGTAATACGTTTTGCCCCATCTTCTATTTCAATTTCACATGTATCCAGCTCGATATCAAACTCATCTTTGTATTCATTAAAAAGATCGTTTTTTATCGTTTCTAATTTATTTTTTTCGCAGATGGCAAGAACCGAACCACCAAAACCAGCGCCAATCATTCTGCATCCCGTTACTCCATCTGAATATCTAAGTGTATTTACAATAAAATCGATTTCTTCGCAGGACACCTCATAGTCCATGGCAAGCGATTCATGAGACTGGATAAGAATTCTTCCAAGATTTTCAAAATTTGAGTGGTTAAGCATATCAACGGCCTCATGCACGCGTTCGTTTTCAGATATCACATGCATAGCCCTTTTGAAACCAACTTCGCTCATATTTGAACGATTCATAAGAATTTCTGTTAATTTGAGGTCACGATAGCTCTCTTTTCCCAGTTCCTTTAGTGCACCATGAGCTTCATGGCGTCTTTTGTTGTATTCTCCCCCGGATAATTTGTGATCGACCTTGGAATTGAAAATCACCAAACTGTAGTCTCCCGTTTTCACAGGGACGTAATTATACTCAAGGCTCTTTGTATCAAGAAATATAGCATGTTCTTTCTTTCCTCTAACAGAAATAAACTGATCCATAATACCGCACTGGACTCCAACAAAGTCATTTTCTGCTTTTCTTGTAAATTTTATACGTTCCTCTTTGGTTAAACTCAGTTCCAGATAGTCGTTCAGTGCAGTTATTACCGACACTTCTAGAGCTGCTGAGCTGGATAAACCTGCACCTTCCGGAACATTTGATTTGATTTCAATTTCAAGACCAGGAAAAGTGACGTTTTTTTCATTCTTTAACACCCAAAAAATACCCTTAATGTAGTCTGACCAGTCATTAGTTTTTTCGATGTTAGAAACGTCGAAATCCGCAGTTCCGTATTTCTTTGAACTAACCCTGATTGTTGAACCATCGATTTCCTGAATTCCTGTCTGTATAAATCTGTTTATTGCTGCCGGTAAAACAAAACCATCGTTGTAATCAGTGTGTTCACCTACAATGTTTATTCTTCCAGGTGCAATGTAAAATCTTTTTTCCTTCATTAAACTACCTCCGTTTCTTGTAATTGTTTGGCAACATTTTTAGGATCAGCTGGATTTATAAAATTCCAGCTTCCTGTTTCCACACTGGCCATCCATTTTATTTTATCTTTACTTCTTTTTGGTGGGCAAAATTCAATATGAAAGTGAAACCATTCATCATAAATTTCTCTTGTATTGATTGGCGCATTGAAAAGCATCATCATATAAGGAAATTCTTCTTCAAACAATTTATCATAACGCTTAACAGTATCCAATAATAAATTGCCCAGATGTCTCTTTTCATTCCCAGTAAGGTCTGTGACTGAAGAAACATGTCTTTTTGGATAAATGTGAACTTCATAAGGAAATCGTGCGTAAGGAGGAACAAGTGAAAAAAATGACTCATTTTCTTTGATAATGGTATCTTCGTCCAATCCTCTAATAAAATTGCAAAGCGAGCATTCACCATTTTTGTAATAGCTCATTTTCATTTGACGAACTTTTCTTTCCATTCGAGGGGGTATGTATGAAAAAGCATATAATTGACCGTGAGCATGGCTCAGAGTTGCTCCTACCTCTTTTCCCCTGTTCTCAAAAATGTAAATATATTTTATATCATGTATTTTGGAAAGCTCATTGTATCTGTTACACCATACTTCAATGAGTTTGTGAATCTGATACTTGGACATGTCAGACACTGAAAGATCGTGTTTTGATGTGTACATAATAACTTCGCATTTTCCAAGAGCTCTTTTTTTCTTAAAATGTTCTTCATTTTCAGATATTTGGGGAGGATTAAGGGCAAGTGAAGGAAACCTGTTGTCGAAAACCACAAGATCATAGTCTCTTTTAATTTCTAATACTCCAGGACACAAAGGGCAAGCATCCTCAGGAAGAACCGGTCTGCTACTTCTACCAGATGATATTATCACCCATTCTCCAGTCAAAGGATTTAATCTTAGTTCATGCATTGGCTTAACCTCCTTATAAAAGGATAGCACTAATTAAATCCTTTAGGCAAATGAAAAAGGTGGGGAGGCCCCACCTTAGTTGACAGTTATTCCTATTTTATTCCTTTTTAAGAAACACCAAGGATTTTATCGATCTTATTCTTGTCAAAACCAACTATTACCTGATTCCCCATGATAACAACGGGAACACCCATCTGCCCACTTTTACGGTACATTTCCTGGGCTTTCTTTTGATCCTTACTAACATCTACATCCTTGAAGGGCACTCCCAGCGATTTGAAGTACCTTTTCACTTTTCTGCACCACGGGCATGAAGGAGTAGAATAAACTGTTATTTTGGTATGCACTTTTTCACCTCCTATACCCTTATAGGGTATTTGTTTTCATTATATCAATAGTCTTTAAAAGTGTCAACAATTATAGAGTTATTAATACTATTTCTGGAAATGTTAGAAACCGTAAATGAAACCATGAACCAATCCCCGAAGTTATGAATCCTCTGGTCCCTTGATAATCAAAAAAACCTCTGATTTCGCGTATTTCGTTTCTGTAAAACAATTTTGTAATAAAGGGTATATATACCTGCCCGGCATGGGTATGACCGCACAGATATATTTCCGGTTTTGTTCCGTCGAACCGTCTTATTGAATGCGGATAGTGACCCATTAATATCAATCTATGGGATGTAAGCAATTCATATTGTTCGTTCAAGGGCATTCCTGCTATGCTTATATAACTTTTCTCCCCTCTAACCACTGCGTCAGTTCCGTTGAGAAGAGAAATATTTGCCCTACTGTAAATATCCATTATTTTGTTCTGGGTAAAATAATCCCAGTTCCCAGTTACTGCGTAAACGGGGGCTATAGAAGATAGTTTGGTAAAAAATCTTTCAAGATCTTCGTAGTTAGTGTTTTCTGTCACCGCGTCACCACCAAAAAGTATGACGTCGGGAGACAGACTGCTGATCTTTCCCAGTATGCGATCATGAAAACCAGTGTACCCATTCATATGCAAATCACTGAAAAATACAATTTCCATGCTATAATCAGGGGATAAATTAATTTCTTTAAGTACAATCATATTAGGTTCTACAAGAAATGAATATAATAGAAAGACAATTACGATAACCAGTACAATTTTCAACAGATTTTTTCTTTTTTTCTTTTTCATAAATAGTGGCTCCAATCATATTAAACTCTCGGATATCTTTTCCTAATTAGCAATAAAATTATATAATAAACGTACATGCTGAGTCATTTGATGATAAGGGGGATTAGTTATGGATATTTATGAATCCATAAACAATAGAAACAACGAAGTAGGGAAAAAAGTTTATGAACATTACAGAGAAATTGATTCAAGATATCAAAATGATGTCTTTAAAGAAAAAACCATTCAGGATGTCAAATATAATCTATCCTATCTTGCAACAGCAATAAAATACAAAGAACCGAATATATTTGCAGACTATATAGATTGGTTCAAAGAATTAGCTCAAGGGTATGGACTTAACTTCGAAATGTTTAAAGATAGCCTGAAATATATGGCAAAAATCTCTCCAGAGTTTTATTCAGACGATATTGTTGAACTCATTGATAAATATGTAAGAGAGTCACTGGAGATGTATGGAAAAAGAGAAAAAACTGAATTCAGCCATAAATATGAAGATTACTATAGAAAATATAAAGAAACGTTATTGAGTACCGATAAAGCAAAAGCCTGGGATACTTTGAATGAAATGATTGAAGATGAAGTAGATATCGAAGATATTTATATACACATTTTCGCCAGAGCGCAATATGAAATCGGACAGCTCTGGCATAAAAATAAAATATCGGTGGCGCAGGAGCATTATGCAACTGCAGTAACCCAATCGCTTATGTCTAGCCTTTATGCAAAAATTGTGAGTTTTAAGCTGGGAGCAAATACTTTGGTGGCCGCGG
Organism: Kosmotogaceae bacterium; assembly: GCA_049975465.1. Lineage (GTDB taxonomy): Bacteria > Thermotogota > Thermotogae > Petrotogales > Kosmotogaceae > JASMTM01. The sequence goes on from JBNGCV010000056.1 coordinate 5,730, forward strand.
GAACAAGTGGTGAGTTGCATGAAATAGGCATAAGAATGGTAGCAGATTTTTTTGAGTTACATGGATGGAACAGTGTTTTCTTTGGTTCGAATACACCCACTGAGAGTGTGCTACATTTTATTGAAAGAAATGATGTTGACCTGCTTGCTATTGGTGCAACTCTACCGCCCAATCTGGTAGAAATGCAAAGATTGATAGATCTTACCAGGCAAGCAGTACCAGATTTACGAATAATTGTTGGAGGGAAAGCTATTTCAGGTAATATTGAGCTGGCAAAAAAGCTTGGAGCTGATGCAACTGCTTTTTCTGCAAAAGACGCTGTAAGAAAAGGAGAAGAAATTGTTTCTCGGAGAAACTATGGTTAATGGGCCAGTACTATTTGTTGTATTTTGTGATGAAAAGCTGAATATAAAAAAGGTTTATTACGAAGATCGCTGTGAGTTCTCGAGCGACGAGAATTTCCTGAAGTATATCCCTGAAGAACTAAAGGATAAAATGAATCATTTTCTCAAAACTCTAACAGCTTCTGGGGCGATTCTTAACTATAAAGTAAAGATGAATATTGTAACTAAAAGAGAACCTATTTTTCTAACTGGTATCGTAGATGGCAACAATATAATACTGATTGGTGCGCAGGAAAGCCAACAAATAAAAGAAGAAAAAAGAATTGAAGAACTAAAGGAAGCTGTGATAAGTCATCCGGATTTTAGTAAAGTTGAAGAAGAGCTTCTTAACGAGCTGTCAAAGATGAACAACGAATTAGCAGATTTATCAAGGGAACTAGCAAGAAAAAATGAAGAGTTGAAACATTTATCTATAAGAGATCACCTAACAAATCTGTATAATAAAAGATATTTCGACCAGGTTATTACAAAAGAGATTCATCGGGCACAGAGAATGAAGTACCCAATCACATTTGTATTATCAGACCTTGATAATTTCAAAAAAATAAATGATACGAAAGGTCATAATTATGGCGATAAATTCCTGAAAAGATTTTCAGAAATCATATTAAGTTCCATCAGAGACGATGTTGATCTTGCTTTTAGAATAGGAGGGGATGAATTTTTAATCTGTCTGCTTGACTGTGATGAAGAAAAGGCAGAAGAGATTATTGATAGAATAAATAAGAAGGCTGATTACGCTAAAATAAAGTTTTCATACGCCTGTAAGTTTGTAGACTATTCAAAGAAGGTAAATTTAAGCATCTCAAAGATACTGAATTCTATTGATAAGAAAATGCTTAATCGCAAAAAACAAAAGGGAGTAAAGCGATAATTTAAAGATAAGGATGAGTTCATTTGAAGAAATTATTTGTAACCGATATGGATGGGACATTTTTTCTGGGCGACAGAATTTTACCCGGTGCCCTAGAATATGCTAATACGATCAACGGAATAGGAGCGAAACTTGTTTTTCTAACCAATAACTCTTCAAACTCAGAAGAAGCGTATATAGAAAAGTTGAAAGGATTCGGTTTGCCTGATGGGTCCTTTGATATTTTCACTTCCATTGAATCTACAACCCTGTTTCTAAAGAAGAAATTTCCTGGCAGAAAAATTTTTCTACTAGCTACCCCTGATGTAGAAAAAGTCATTGAATCTCAGGGAATTATTCTGGAAAAAGAGAATCCGGATGTTATTGTTATGACATTCGATACAACATTAAATTATGAAAAAATAAATGCTTTCTGTAGATTTGCAAGAAAAGGTCTTCCCTATGTTATTTCACATCCGGACATTAACTGCCCCACACCGGAAGGGCCCATTCCCGATGTTGGCAGCTTTATTGCACTTGTAGAAATGTCAACAGGAAGGAAACCAGATTACATTTTAGGCAAACCGGATATAAAAATTCTTAAAATACTCATGGAAAAATATAACGTCAAAAAAGATGAAACCCTTATAGTTGGAGATAGACTTTATACAGATATTAAATGTGGGCTGGATGCAAATGTTGATACAGTGCTGGTTTTGACAGGAGAAACAAAAAGTGAAGATTTACCGGAAGAATTACCGAAAAAATTGTTTGTGGTTAACAATTTGAAGGAGCTTCTTGAGAAACACAATGAGTTTTTTATATCAAATGATGAAAGAAAAACGTATAATTTTAGGAGGAGGTGATTTCAATGTTGATTGGCTTAATTGTACTTGCAGTCGTAGCTATCGTTATTTTATGGATTATTGGAGTATATAATTCACTGGTTAGAATGAAAAAACGAGTTGAAAACTCCTGGTCACAGATTGATGTGCAACTGAAAAGAAGACATGATTTAATCCCCAATCTTGTTAATTCTGTTAAAGGATACATGAAATTTGAGAAGGAAACGCTTGAAAATGTTATAAAAGCCAGGAACCAGGCGGTTTCTGCTCAGGGAATGGATGACAAAATAAAAGCAGAAAGAGAACTTGGAGGAGTGCTTGGAAGATTATTCGCTGTTATGGAAGCCTACCCTGATCTAAAGGCGAATCAAAATGTAACACAATTAATGGAAGAACTAATAACAACCGAGAACAAAATATCTTATTCCAGACAGTTCTATAATGACAGCGTAACGAAATTCAATACAAAAATCGAAGTGTTTCCCAACAATTTAATTGTTGGTATGTTTTCAAGTAAATTTCAACCGTTCCCTCTGTTTGAAATAGTAGAATCGAGTGAACGTGAAGTTCCAAAAGTCGATATAAATATGTAAAAGTTGAATTTTTATGACATTTTCGATCGATTTCCACGCAGAAGAAAAAAAGAATATAAGAAAAAGCATACTGCTCATCTCTGTTTTCTTTATCATGATGGCTACTTTTGGGCTGATAATAGATTTTGTCTTCGGAATGTTACCAATTTTCACTTCTACATTTATCTTAGTGGCGTGTGTTCATGTAATCGTTTCGGTTGTCGCAGGTAGGAAAATGGTTTTAAGTTCAGTTAAAGCTAGAGACGCTAATCCTAACGACGCAGAAGAAAAACAGCTCATAAATATTGTTGAAGAACTTTCATTAGCTGCAGGAATGTCATCACCCCCTCCTGTATATGTTGTTGACGATGATGACACGATTAATGCTTTTGCTACAGGTTTCAAAAAAGAAGATGGCATAATTTGCGTAACGTCAGGACTGCTAAAAAAGCTTGATCGCGAAGAAACATCCGGTGTTATTGGCCATGAACTTAGCCATATAATAAACAGAGACATCCTTATTATGACACTTATTTCTGCACTACTTGGTGCTGTTATAATGATACAAATAGTTGCATTGAGAGGATTAAAATACAGTTTTATATTTGGTGGAGGTAGAAGGAGAAGAAGTAAAAACGATTCAGGTGCTTATATATTGATTTTACTTGCAACAATTGTAGCTCTTGCAACATTATTTTCATTTCTTGGAAGATTGTCTCTATTGGCTGTTTCAAGAACAAGAGAATACTTTGCAGATGCAAGATCTGTTGAGTTAACAAGAAATCCCCACGGACTTTCTTCAGCATTGAGAAAAATTGCTGGTACAAGCAAGAAAATGAAAACTGCCTCTGTTGCAACGGCTCATTTGTTTATATCAGATCCTTTGAAGAGGAAAATTAATAATAAAGAATCCTTTTTTGCATCATTGTTTAGCACACATCCTCCAATTGCTAGAAGAATATCTGTGCTGGAAAACAGACCTGTCGAACAAATTAGAAAAGAGTTGTATAATAATCGAGATCAGAGATTAGAGATCTGAGATCCGACAAATTCACAAAACGTTGTACGATAGTAAGTTGTGCGTTGTACGGAAGTTAATAAAACCAGAAAACGTTGTACGATCGTACGTTGTGGGTTGTACACAACTTCTGTAGCTACTTACAAGCGTCTCCTTTGTATCGGCTTGTCCCATCTG
>JBNGCV010000057.1:0-9495 GCA_049975465.1 Kosmotogaceae bacterium
TCTCTGGAAGCAATTTTATTTAAGTTTAATGTTACTTTTAAAGAATAAAAGGATGATTGTTATACCACAGAAAAATTTTATATAAGAAAAGGGGCAAAAAGCCCCTTAACGAATAGCATTGTTGTTTTAGAATACTGGTCCCATTCCGAAGAAAAATGTTCCCCAGTATGGTTCTCCTGATTCAGTTTTCAATTTATGGTACAGGGTATTATAACCCCATCCCACTCTTACAAGTCCCAACATGGGGACATTGAAGTCAAAACTCATACCAGCATCAAAGAGGTAGTCTGTACCTATTATGTCCGCTATATCTCTTGTTTCTCTATAAAATACTATATCACCAAAAAGTGTGATATCTGCGGGTATTATTTTACTCCAAACCGGTAACCTAAGCTGCAATGAACCTGTGGTTATACCGTTAGCTTTGACTCCTGTAACTTCCTGATATTTTACACGTGTATAGAGATCGGGAACCAATTTATATGATCCATAGATGCTTGAGTCTTCAAAAGGGTAGAGTTGTTCCATCTTTAACCGTGCACCGAAAATTGGAGCATTGTCTCCTGATAGGAGAGCCCTCGATCCAAGTTCAATAAACTGTTTGTACTCAATACTTCCACCGATAAAAGTACTGAAATTGCTTTTTGAACTGAACAGACCATGAGAGTATAGATTTAGAGAAAATTCATTACCCTGTGTGGGTCTTTGTTGGTCATCTTTTGTCGAATACAGATAATTAGTTCTTATGAATAGACCATTGAAATTTTTGTCTGTTGGTGTTCCTGACTTGGTAGGTTCTCCCTGTGTCTCAGTTGCGATCTTTGAAATATCATTAATGTATTCATAACCAACAGTTGTTCTCAATCTTGAAGCTGGAGAAAATCTGTAAGCAGGAGATATTGAAACCTTTATGTTTGAACGTGTACTTTCTTCAGTTACAGTACTTTGTGTTGATTCTGTCTGGGTTGCGATGAGAGTTCTCTCAGCATTATGTTGATAGGAAGCGTTTGTTCCAAGATCCCAGTTCGTTCCTGCAATCATGGGTATGCTGTAGGAAACGTTCACATCGTATGTCGGTAGATTGAATGTTGTTTTTGTACCTTCATCGGTAAAACTGACCTTTTTTGATATTTTTGATAAAGGGATAAGAGCGTTTATGTTTGCTGAGAAATCCTGACCGTACCCGAAGGGATTGATAAAACCCACATCAAGATTGAGCGAAATGCCATCTGACCAGCCTCCACCGCCCATGAATTTCCCGTTTTTCTCTTTTTCATCGAGTTCAACAATTACGTCTATTTTGTCATTTTCTGTAGGAACAGGGTTTAACGAAACTGTATCGTAATAACCGGAAGCGTTTAGAAAAGAATATGTGTTTCTGAACTCTTTTAATGACAGTATTTCGCCTTCATTGAAAGATATGTTTTTCCAGACAAGGTATTCCTGCGTTTTCTGGTCTCCTTTGAAATTTACCTTGATTTCATTTACCTTCATTTCCTTGATCACAAAAGTAAGAAATCCCTGTTTTTCGTCTATCTTGAGCGAAATCTTCGTGAAGGGATAACCTCTATCAGAGTAAAATTCGTAAATATTCTCCAGAGCATTGGCCACATCTTCGTTCTCTATCTTCGTGTCTTCATCAAGTCCCGTTGAGTCAACGATAAGAAGTTCCGGAACATTTTCATTCCCTTCAACGAAAATTGCATTTAAATTAATAGGCTCAGATATATATTGAACCGGTTTAAAGCTCAAAGTCATTAACTTTGCCTGTCCTTTTTCGTCTTTGGGAAGTGTAACTTTGGTAAGGGTGTTCATAGCGTTATTCAAAGTAAAGGACAATGCCTGGTAGACATCCTTCAAATCCCACTGGCCTTCTTTATTGGCGTAGTAAGTAGAATAAAGCGCCCTCACAGCGTTAATCAATGATTCGTTTGTAGGTATGTAATCTGTTTTCTTTTTGAAAATATTTAGAATATCCGCGGTGTTAACATATTTTTTGTAGAGTTTTAGTTCAATTTTTTCTTTGAGAGAATCAGTTATTTCTTCTGATAATGGTGCATCAATTTTTACATCCCAGAGATAATAAACTGTTATTGTAAATGTAATTTCAATATCTTCAGTAATGGTTCCCGAAATCAATTTGCTTTTGTCAACTGAAAGATCCCAGGAAACTTCGAAGAACTGTTCTGCATATCCTGTATTCTTTATGGTGTCAAATATGTTTTCTTCTGTTTTAGGAATTTCGTATATGAGATTTCGAGGATTCATTGGAAAATCGTTCTTTATGGTTAATGAACTGGCAATTAAAGTCTCTTTTTTGATTATTTCCGGGCCATCGTAGTTAAAAGAAACACTTACAACAGGATATTCTTTAACATTTATTACTAATTCTCCTTCATCTTTGTTTAAAGAATAATGAACTTCACTAAAATAACCTGTGCTTGTGAGTTTTTCAATGGATGATTCAAGTTCGGTTTCATCAATTTGCTTCCTGATTGAAATTGACAGTATATCAAGTATGTTTTTTTCAGGAATAGTTTCATTACCTTTTACAATGATTTGATTTACTGTTATTGCGGAAAACATTGAAACAACTAACAAAGCAAAAATAAAAAATAAAACAAGCTTTCTAAGCATATTCACTACCTCCCAGTGATTCTTCAGCTGAAACAAGAATATCGTAAAGTAATTTCATTTTTGATGGACTGCTGGTATAATCATCTCCCAATTTTTCCTTCAATTCTATCGAGGAGAAACTGTAGCCATCACTTCCCAAAACTCTGCTTATGTACCAAGAAGTATTTTCTGACATGGTGAGAATGGTGAAAAGCGCTTGGGCAATATTACCTAAAGGCTGGCAATCGATATTAGATAGATAAAAAAGTGCCTCTACACTAGTTCCTATACCCTTTTTCGATTTGATTGCAAATGATCCTCCGGTGTTCTCAGCTGCAAATTTTAGCATTGGCAGTCCAAGACCAAATTTGATCTTTTTGTTTTTTTCTGTATAAAAGGGATCAATAATATCGTCAAGTTTTTCCTCATCTATACCCTTTCCATCATCAATTATCTTTATGTTAAGTGTTTTTTCAGGCTGTTCTTTGATGATTAATTTAATGCTTTTTGCTCCTGATTCAATCGCGTTCTGGCAAATATCAACGATATGATCAGATATTGTTCTTAATCCCAAATTATTTTCACCTTATCCCTTGAGTAAGTGTTTTTGATGATAGTTTTGAAATTGCTGTAGGTTCTTTTATTGGTATCGATTTTCAATGTTGGTTTTAACATACCTATATTGTGAGCATCGCTGGAATGGATAACTGGATAATTTTTAACATAATTATTCTCTGATATAGTTTTTTTAAAGGTTACCTCTATTATGGGTTTTATTTTCATATCCGGAATAAAACCCATTTGATATAGAACCCCCATCTTTCTTTCTATATGAGCAAATGCTGCAATGCCTCCAAATTCATCTATGGAACTAAATACTTCGCTTATATTCAAATTAACAGGCTGACCGAGCCAAACATTTTCCATCTCGTAATATTCATCATTTTCATCTACATATAATTGATAACCAAATTTCTCCGGATCCACAAGGACCTTCTTCATCTTTTTTTCAAGCCATCTGGAATAATTTTCTGCTAGGTCAACTGAACTGAAATATCCAAGTATATGCACGTCTTCCAGTGACTGGACTTCAATACCAGGTATTACCTCTATGCCCCTTTTTTTGAGAGCATTTTTAAAAACCCTTACATTTCCGCATGTATTATGATCGGTAATTGCTATCCAGTCAATCCCGAGTTCAGAAAGTCTTTTTCCAACAGCTCCAGGAACCATAGTAATATCTGCGCACGGAGATAAACATGTATGTATATGAAAATCACAGTCAAAGTATTTTCTATCTGTCACTGATTTCAAAACCCGCATTAAATAAGTTAAATATCGTTTGGAATCCATTGTATTTAGACGAAAATAATGAGATATTGTTCTCTCTTGCTTTATCTATTGTTTCTTTATCAAATTCAAGGTTATTACATAGGATTATTGCTTTAATATCTCTAATACTCGCCACCGCTATTATATTTACGTGGGACTGTATGGTAACCCAAACAGAGTTATCAGGCGCATTTCCCATAACATCACTTAACAGGTCTCCTGTATATCCACTGGTAATTTCGATCTCTTTATCGTAGCAATATACTTCTTCTAAATACGTCTTTTGTATGATTTCTTTAAGCTTCACAGTTCATTCCTCCCTGTTTCGATAAAATATCATTTCTATAACGACACCTTTTCCTGCTTCTGACATAACCACCATTTTGTCAGAATATCTGCGCATATTTGGAAGTCCCATACCTGCTCCAAATCCCAGTTCTCTTATATGATCTGGAGCGGTGGTATAACCTTCTTTTAATGCGAGTTTGACGTTTTCAATACCTTTTCCATGGTCTTCGATGCGTACTCTTATTACATCTTCATTTATCCAGCAGTAAATGAACCCTTCACTGCTGCTGTGAATGACAACATTGACTTCTGCTTCGTATGCTGTTATTGAAACCCTTCTGGCGAGTTTATCATCACCAATTTTTTTACTGAGGAAACTCTTCAATTTTGCAGCTCCCATACCTGCCATATCTACGTCTGTGTAGTTAATATGAAAGGCAAAATCAGCATGACCTTTCTTGACATATTCTCCAGTTATTAAGGATTTTTCCTGTATTTCACTAAACCGTTCAAGTGCTTTTGTTCTTCTTTCGTCGTGAACATAGATCATACGAAAACGTTCTAAAATAGATCTTAAAACGTCTTTTTTTGTTACTATACCGGCAAGTTCCTTTTTTTCAGTTACAACTGGAAATCTTCCATAAGGATACCTTTCAAATTTTCTAATCAATGATTCAAGATTTTCTTTTGGAGAAAGCGTAACGATATTTTTTGTCATATGACTTTCGATTTTGTCTTTTATTGCGTTATTTTCTAGTGCTACAATAATATCTTCTATACTAACCAACCCTATAAGTATATTATTGTCATCCACAATAGGAATCCCTGAAATCTTTCTAATCCTCATTAATTCCTTTGCCTGCCACATTGTTCGATCTTTTCTCATTTTATATACATTTTGATTCATAATTTCTGAGACAACTATGTATGAAAAGTATTTCCGCAACTTGTTAATTAAGTCATCAAGACTGTCACTAAACAAATCACTATTCCTCCTCAAGTACATCCTTTAGGTTAACTTTGTAGAGTTCTCCGCAGGCCTTATATAATGAAACCTTTGAATGTATTAGAGGAATATCAAGCTCGCTTGCAAGCAAAACTGTTTTTTCGGGAACGTCTTTCTTCCTTACGATAAGTACAGCCGCGGCACCTATCAATGAAGCTGTTCTAACAGATTGAGGAGTATTTAACCCTGTGACCAGGAGCATATTTTGTTGTCCAAAAGCCAGTACATCACTCATCATATCAGCTGCACCCACGCTTTCTATTACAAAATCTTCAAAGTTTTCAGTATCATTTAAAATTTTGCATTTTAGCAGTTCAGTAATTTTCTTCAGTTTCATTTTTCCCATCCCTCCTGTTAAGAATGTCACCCCTGTATTCGTGGGTTAAAAATGCGTTATATACATTTGGATAGTGTTTTTCAAATATTTTTGCTATTGCGATAGCATATTGCTGAATTTCGTATTGGGCGTGAGAATCAGCTCTAAGATTTAAAAAGTTCATCAGACTACGACAATTTATCGTCCAGTAGCATTCTGTGTACATTGAGGTAGGTAATATTATTCTAGCTAATTCTTTTGCTACACCCATTGATAACAATTTTTGATACTTCTCGTAAGTGTGATCCAGTTCTTCTTTGATTATGTCTATCGCATTTTTGTTCATTTCTTCGTCATCCGTTTTTATTGACCCCTGTTTATTCTCACTTTCAGGGACTCTTATTCTTTCGGGAATATACCATTCAGTTTTGAATTTCGTGTATCTTCCACTTCTTTCGTTTATTGAAGCAATTCTGTGTCTTACCAGCTGTCTCATAACAAATATGGGTAATTTTAGGTGAAATTTAAATACTATATGTTCAAAGGGGGTGTGATGTTTATGTTCCATTAGATAATTTAGAAGCTTTATATCCCGTTTTTTCGTTGTTAGCCCTTTTCCAAAACTTACTCTTGCTGATTGTACTGGAGAAAAATCGTTTCCCATAGTTTCTACCAGCCGAACAAATCCTTTGTCGAGTACATTAAATTCCACTTAAAAAAACCTCCTATCTAAAACAGTCCAGAATTGCTAAAATAATACTGTTAGTCTTCATCTTTTTCCAGTGCTTCTTTCTCTTCTCTGACTCTTTTACGCTTGAAAAAGTATTCAAGTAATATAAGTGCAACAATAATTATTGCAGCTATAGGTATTAATCTTTTAAAAATCACCGATAGAACTAAGTCTCTTCGTAAACGATCAAGGGTTTCTTTTACGTCTTTCCTGTATTGTTCCATTTTGCTCATTTCCAGGTAGTACCGAGCTAATGTTTTTTTAGCCTCTACATCGGATTCCAGATAAGCAAAACCTATATGTACCATTGCATCTTTATTATTAGGATGGTTTTCCAGTGACTTTTGATAATAGTGTAATGCTGAATCAATATTGCCCTCTTTCTCTGCAATTTGTCCCAGAGCATCGTAAGCTTGACTGGCATAATTTTTGGGTATTTTAGAGAGATTTGTATCCTTTAACCTCAATTCAGCTGTACCATGTTCTCCAATTATGTAATAAGAAAAACCCAAAAAGAATTTGCTGAGTTCACTGGGGTTATCAATATTACCGAAATCTTCTATCACTTTTTCATATTCTCCCAATCTATATTCACCCTTGATCAACTCATTAATCACATCTGATCCAAGATCAAGTTCCAGAGCTTTTTTTCTGTATTCCATGAAAATCTCGGGATTTTTGAAACTCGATGTTGAATGATATTCAAAAAATACATGAAAAATAAAATAGGCTTCTGGAAAAACCGTTTCAAGTTCTTTTGCCACTTGAACTGATTTTTGTGCTGTTTTTGGATCTCCAGTTGATTCCCAGTCGTTAAAAAATAAACGCAACGAAACAGCTTTTGTGAAAGGATCACTAAAACTTCTTGAATTAAGTTTTTTTAAAGCACCAACAGTTGATGTTGAAACAACAGTTTTTGCAACTTCCAGTGAAAATAACAATTCCTCTGGTAGTTCTTTTGTATCAACATTTTCCAGATATCTAAAAAAGTTCAGTTTGTTGACTCTGTTATAGTTTTCATTGTATTTCATAGCCTCGAAAATAGCTGCAACAGCATACTCAAAGTTACCCTCGATATGTGAGTCAAGAGTTTCAAGGTAATTCTTTGATAATAAATCGTTAGCTCTCTCTTTTGGTACTTTTTCCGTATCGTTCTGAGAAAAACAAAAGGCTGCAATTAGTAAGATAAGTATCAGTGTAATTAACTGTTTCACATCCAGCCCTTCTTTCCCATTTCTATCCATAAAAAGTCAATATCTAAAGATATACTGTCATTTAATACAATGTACAATTGTGGTTTTTCTTCAATGGTTACAGCAGTTCCTATACCTGAAGCTGTGCGGACCTTTTTAACTATAAAATATCCGAAATCAGCTGAAACAAACTCCGGAAAAACTTTGGCCTTTTTTCCAAAAATTGCAACCCTTTTAGCTTTATCTGTGTGAAGCTCTCTACCTCTACCCCAGTCGTATATTCGGTAAGTTGCATCTGAAGCCTGCTGTATCTCAATAAGTTTTGATTCCGGTCCCAGTGTATGAACTAGTCCGGGTTCAATGAAAACAAGATCCCCCTTATTTGTTTTTATAATCTCAAGATCATCCATGTTGATTTTTTCGAAATTTGTAGGTGGAGTTTTAAATCCTGCTGCAATTTTCCCTTCTGTTAGAAAGTACCAGCATTCGGTTTTTCCCCAGGGTTCTTGTTCAAGTTTTCTAGCACTGGTATCGTCGGGATGAACTTGCAAAGATAACCATTCTTTTGCTGAAATGAGTTTAATGAGTAAAGGGAATCTTGGTATTTTGAAATTTGCAAATTTATCTTTAATATCATCAGGATATAATTGGGAACCATTGCTATCATTCAGTAACGTTCGCATTCCCTGAAAGTCAGATAGCAACCAAACCTCTCCAATTGGCTGTTTACTATCATAATTGTATAGGTTATTTAAATTGCTATCTCCCCATGGTCTGGGTGAGAAAATCGGTTGTGCTGTAAAAATCATTGTTAAACCTCCGAAAGGAATTTCTTCATATGAAACAGTGCTTTTTCAGATTGCATTTCTCGTTTCTCCCGTCTATTCATTTTCTTATTTATAGGTGGCAGCAAGCCGAAATTTGCATAATAAGGGTTCAGTGGTACACGTGCCTTTTCTGTCACATGCTCAATTAATGAGCCCAACATGGTTTTATCGGGTAGTTTAACCATTCTTTTATTCTTGATAAATCTAAATATATTAAAAGAAACGAATGTTCCGCTCCCAGTTGATTCAACATAACCTTCAACACCGGTAATCTGTCCAGCAAAAAAGAGATTGGGATATGATTTGGATTGAAGATACGGATTCAAAATTACTGGAGAATTCAGATATGTGTTTCTATGCATTACTCCATACCGTACAAACTCAGCCTTATTTAGTGCTGGGATTTTTTGGAATACCTTTTTCTGTTCGCCCCACTTCAATCTGGTTTGACAACCTACTAAATTATATAATGTATTGCTCTTATTTTCACTTCTTAATTGCAGAACAGCATATGGTTCTCTACCGGTTCTAGGGTTTTCCAGGCCAACGGGTTTCATTGGGCCAAATCTCACAGCATCTTTACCTTTTCTGGCGATTTCTTCTATGGGCTGACATCTTTCAAAAAGTAGTTTATCAGAAAAGTTTTCTATTGGAACCCGTTCTGCTGTTATCAATTTTTCAACAAAATCTTCATATTCAGCCTTCTCCAAAGGACAGTTTATATAATCACCGGTTCCTGCTTCATAACGGTCAGCTATAAACGCATGCTGCATATCGATTGAATCAGCAGATACTATGGGGGCAACAGCATCAAAGAAAAATAGATTTTCTCCAAATAATTTTGCTAACCAGATCTCTAGACTTTCTGATGTGACAGGTCCAGTGGCGATTATCCAGATATTATTTATGTCCGAAAGATCTATAGTGCTGATTTCGTAATTGATTAACTCAATGTTATTTGATAAATGAACCTTTTTGGTTATGTCACTGGAAAAGCTAGTTCTGTCTATAGCGAAGGCTTTTCCTGCTGGAATTTTATTTTTTTCTGCAATCTCAAGAAGGGCAGAATTCATAAGCTTTAACTCTGCTTTTAACAATCCCGAAGCATTGGAAAGCAGTTCGGATTTAAGTGAGTTACTGCATACAAGTTCTCCGAGATTTCCTGTTTTGTGTACTTCTGTCATTTT
>JBNGCV010000058.1:0-9221 GCA_049975465.1 Kosmotogaceae bacterium
CGTAAATTCAAAAACACTAAACCATTGTTATGCACCTTGTGAAACAGGTGGATATGCTGCTTGAGGGACAGCAGGATATGCGAGCTTTGCTCGGATTTGCGCCCACGGCGGATAACACCCCTCGTCGCTGCGCGCAACTCCCCTCAAGGGGAGATTTAAGTAACTAAAAACATTGTCGGTTGTGGGTTGTACGGAAGTTCCGTAATCGCCCCTTGGAGTGGTTGGACAAATTGAGGCCAACAGATAGTAGTTTAGTTTCCACTTTTCTTTTAAATAAGTCAGTGTATGTAGTTTCCTTGGTTCGTAAATAAACTACTGCTATAATTTCTTTGGTATGCCCAAAAAGGCCAGATTTGGCAACTTTCAATGTATACTCTCATTAATATTCTTCATAGGGTCTTTCCCCTTTAATTGTTGACCTCTGAAAACTACTTTTAAACACAGTAAATCCTTTAGTATTAAGGAGGCTTTTAAAATGAAATACGCGATAATAATAAGCATAATCTTTTTTGCTGTGCTTTTTATTACTGGTTGTCCCGATAAACCTGTAAATGAAACATTTCAGGTAACAGTATCTGCATCACCAACAAATGCTGGACAGGTATCAGGTGAGGGAACCTTCGAAGATGGTTATGAAGTAACTGTGATAGCTACTCCCAACAATAACTGGGGGTTCGCCGGCTGGTATGAAGGTAACACAAAAATTAGCAATGAAGAAATATATAAATTTATAATAGATAAAGATAGAGAGCTAACCGCTTGTTTCGCTCAGGAATTTGCCATCACATCGACATATAATTCAGGTGGCACTATCAGACTGGAAGATGATGATGAACATGTGACTCTTTCATATGCTGATCTGGAAGGCATCTGGGACATTGAAATAAACTGGAAAACAAAGGGAGTTGATACCAGCAATTTTGTATTACTTATCGAAGAACAAAATTCAGGAAACTTCAAGGGTCTGGTTGCGTTAGAAGATTCCGCTCCTGAAATCCCTGTAGAGGGTTCAGTCGAAGAAAATGGGGATATTGACTTCAGTTTTCTCATTAAGTCAACCTGGCATGGTTTTCCAGATAATCATTTTTATTTCACCGGTTCGGTGACAACAGCAGATGCAATGACAGGTGAATGTGAAGTATTTGAAGGTAAAAAATCAAAGGACCCTATCAAAGAAGGAACTTTCCAGGCACAAATAAGGCCCTCTCAAACAGTAATAGCAACTTATGGAGATAGCCTTACATTTTATATTGAACCTGACGAAGAACATGACATTGATGACGTTCAAGTAGACTGGGTATCTGAAGGACCACTCGCTTCTCATACATTCAACAACATAAACAAAAATCATTACCTTCATGCTGTATTCAAGACAAAAACTCATACGGTAATCGCTACTTCTGGAGAAGGTGGCACCATTATTCCTGGCGGTTTAGTAGAAGTAAAACATGGAGATAATCAAACTTTTGAAGCATCCCCAACTGAGGCTCGAGAAGTAGATGATATGGTGGTTGATGGCTTTTCTGTTGGTTCATTACCGAGTTATACATTTATCAATGTCACTGAAGATCATACTATTTATGTGACATTCAAATTAAAAACCTTTATAATTACTGCTACTGCTGGTGCAGGAGGGAGTATTGTTCCTTCCGGAGAAATAACAGCTTCCTATGGAAGCTCAAAAAGTTTCGAAATAATACCCGATGAAGGTTATGCAGTTGAAGATGTGAAAGTAGACGGTTCGTCAATTGGTAGATGGACTGGAACCTGGTGGTTTCACAACATAAAAGACGATCACTCCATTCATGCAACATTCAAAGAAATTCCCTCAACCCCTCCAGATTTCAATATGAAATATGTTCCTTCAAAAGATTTCCCGATGGGAGATGATGAAGAGCAAAATACAGTTGGTGAACCATTCCATATTGGAGAAACAGAAGTAACGTATGAACTATGGTACACAGTCAGATTCTGGGCCGAATACAATGGTTATACCTTCGACAACAAAGGGCGCGAAGGCAGTTCTGGTCAGATTGGCGCTGATCCAACTCTTACTAAAAAGAATCATCCCGTTACATCAATAAACTGGCGGGATGCAGTAATATGGTGTAACGCCTTGTCTGAAATGGTTGGAAAAGAACCTGTTTATCGTGATATATACGACGGAGTTTTAAAGGATTCAACAATAGAAATAGAAGATGGTATATCAGTATCAAAAATTGATGATTATAACGGATATCGGTTACCTACAAACAAAGAATGGGAACTTGCAGCACGTTATATTGGATCAAATCAACCCACAGAAGAACCGCTAAAATCTGAAGCGATCTACATGGACGGAATCTACTGGACACCAGGAAATTATGCCAGCGGGGCAACTGATGACTACGAAAATGAAACGGCAGTTAGCCTTGTTGCATGGTATAAAGATAACTCTGGTGGATCAACAAAGAATGTCGGACAAAAAACTCCAAATGCAAGCGGTATATACGATATGAGCGGAAATGTTTCTGAATGGTGTTTCAATAAAAGTGGGGCTTCCAGGGTTATTAAAGGAGGAAATTGGTATAGTGATCCAAAATTTTTGCGTGTAGGAGATCCTTACTCATCTTTACAGCCTTCTCTTTTTCTAAATAAATTAGGCTTCAGAATTGCAAGATAGGTTGAATAGAATTGAATTAACACTTGATTCAATAACGTGTTATTTTGGTTATTTTTAATCAAAGTTAATAATAGACGTTTATATTGAGTATTCTATATAGTTTTCACAGTTTTCTGTTTAGCTCATTCTCATCACTTATCTATAAATTTATATAGTTGTTTTTCGATACTTGTTTCTCTTTTAAGTTTTAGACATAGCTAACAACTTAGGGGAGGTTTTCAAAATGAAGTACATAGTATTTTTGTTCATAATATTATCTATTTTGTTTCTTATTGTTGGTTGCCCAGACACATGTCAAACTCCATCATATGAAATAACAGTTACAGCTAATCCTTCTAATGGCGGACAGGTGAGTGGTGGAGGGACATTTGAACAGGGTGCTGATGTTACCGTAGTCGCAACTGCAAATGAAAACTGGTTATTTGATAATTGGACTGAAGAAAGCATAGAAGTTAGTGATAACAATATATATGAGTTTCAAGCTGATGAAAACAGAAATCTTGTAGCAAACTTCGTTGAAACAATACACCAGGTAACTGTTTCAGCAACGCCATTGGAAGGTGGACAGGCAAGTGGCGGAGGTGCTTTTGAACACGGGACTGTAATCACGGTTAAAGCAACTCCAAATGAAGATTGGGAGTTTTTGTATTGGACTGAGCAATTTGATAAAGTCTGTGATACAAAAGAATATGCATTTACTGTTGATAGAGATATTGAATTGGTAGCAAATTTCATAGAAACACATTATATAACCGTAAGTTACGGCAACGGTGGGGAAGTTATCGAGAATGCTGAACATAACATGGAAAAGAACAATGTTCATGTTACTAATTCATATCCTGATATTAGAGGTATCTGGGATGGAACAATTGATTGGGGGCTAAAGGAAAAGAAGTACTTTACTCTGATAATAGAGAATCAGACAGGTGGTAATTTTACGGGCCATGCTGGACTTGAAGGTAATTTACCGAACAATGCAGTTAATGGCACAGTAAAACAAAATGGAGAAATAGAGTTCAGTTTCAAAGTGAAGTCACAACTGCCAGATAATTCTACTTACGATTTCCAATTCAGTGGCAATGTTGTAAATAATACAATGGATGGAGACTGTGTTATTTATAAAGATAAAGAGTTCTATAAAAAAAGCCCTTTTCAAGCTAATAAAAGAGAAACAGAAATCTATCCTGTTCAACACGGTAAAGATATAACTTTCGACATGATTCCCGATACTAATTATGTGGTTGATCATGTGCAAGTAGATTGGGTATCGATTGGTCCAGAAACAACCTATACATTTGAAAATGTCACAGAAGATCACTATTTTCATGCAGAATTCAAATTACAGCCCTATACGATTACTGCAACTGCTGGTGAAGGAGGATCGATATCTCCTTCAGGTGAAGTTCAGGTTCAACATGGCGAAGATCAGACATTTACAATAACCCCTGATGAGGATTATGCAATATATAATTTAATTGTAGATGGCACTTACGTTGATGTTAAACCAACCTATACGTTTGAAAATGTAACATCCAACCACACAATTGAAGCACAATTTATTCGTACACATACAATAACAGCCTCATGTAGTTCTGGTGGGACTATTAATCCATCAGGAGAGATAACTGTATTTCACGGTTGGGGACAATCATTTAGTATAACTCCTGATGAAGGTTATTCTGTCAACGATGTCTTAGTAGACGGGGTTTCAGTAGGTCCGAAAGAGTCCTATGTATTCAGTAATGTTACAACCGACCATACTATATATGCCTATTTCAAAGGAAGTCCCCCACAAAGCAAATGGCAAAAAAACTATGGTGGAACTGAGGACGAATGGACAAACAAAATTCAACAAACCAGTGACAATGGCTACATAGTATTCGGAACAACATTTTCAAATAATCATGATGTAAGCGGGAATCACGGAAATAGCGATGCGTGGATTGTTAAACTAAATTCTACGGGAGCGTTAGCATGGCAAAACTGTATAGGGGGTAATAATATAGATGGTGGATGTTCTATCCAGCAAACAGCAGACAATAAATATATAGTTGCAGGCAACACCTTTTCGAGCAGCATTTCAGATAGTCCAGAAAATGAATATTATCAAGAGGGTGTAATTTATTCCGACGCCTGGATTGCGAAACTCAATAGTTCTGGTGGAATAATATGGGAAAAACGTTTTGGAGGTAGCAGTGGCGATTCCGGAAGATCGATAATACAGACAAATGATAATGGCTTTTTATTATTGGGTGATACAAGTTCTACTGATGGAGACATTTCAGGTAATAATGGAGGTCATGATATCTGGGTTCTCAAGCTTGATTCTTCTGGTGCAATAGAATGGAAAGATTGTTTTGGTGGAAGCGGGGATGAGTTTGGCTTTTCAGTTCAACAAACATCAGATAATGGATACATAATCGCTGGAAAAACTGACTCAAACAATGGTGATGTAAGTGGAACACATGACACACTCTGGGGAGATATGTGGGTTATTAAACTCGATTCAGATGGCAATCTTGATTGGCAAAAAACTCTTGGAGGAAGTTATGAAGATTGCGCACTATCAATAAGACAAACATCTGATAATGGGTACATAGTTGCTGGTTACACAAATTCAAGTGATGGTGATGTAACTGGTAAACATAGTTACCAGGATATGTGGATAGTGAAGTTAAGTTCCTCCGGAGCAATTGAGTGGCAAAAAGCATTGGGTGGTAATTCAGAAGAATCCGCATCATCTGTAATTCAAACAAACGATGGATCCTATCTGATAGCAGGTACAACTTATTCAGATGATGGTGATGTAACCGGCAAACGTAATGGTAGCGACTTATGGTTGGTAAAACTTGATCCTTCAGGAATGGTAAAGTGGGAAGGGTGTTTAGGTGGTTCAAATAATGACGGAGTGTCATCAGTCGAGCAAACTGCAGATGGTGGATATATACTATCTGGTTATTCAAATTCAGATGATGGGGACCTTACGGACAATAAAGGTGGTGAAGACTTCTGGATAATTAAACTTAATTCTGATTAAACAGTACATGAAAAGACACTGAGTAACACATATGATTTTTGATTCAGAACCATCCATGAAAGCATATAATTAATATGTTCATTTAGGTTTTTATTCTCTGCATTTGAGTTGTTTAATGATAAAAGGGAGGATATCTGTGAAGAACGATTCTAACGCTAAGCAAGAAAATGCTCCTGAAATAAGCTTCAGCTATTTGAGAAAATTCAATCTTTTTATGGGCATCCTGCATCTTATACAGGCAATCTTGATGCTCACATTCGCCATAACCATCGACAAAATTAGCACATTTAAAACTCCTATATGGTCGTACTTTCTTAAATTCGATTCAGAAAAAATGAGACTGGTTACAGATCCACAGAAAGTGGGAGAAGTGCCTTTTGGTATTTTCGTTTCATTTTTTCTTTTCATATCGGCAATAGCGCATTTTATTATTGTTATGCCAAAGGCGAACGATGTATATAATCGTGATTTGAAAAAAGGCATCAATAAGTTCCGGTGGTGCGAGTATTCCATTAGTTCGTCTTTAATGATCTTCCTTATAGCTATGCTGTTTGGGGTTTATGATGTTGGTGCTCTTATCGCAATTTTCCTTTTAAATGCTTCAATGAATTTATTTGGATTGTTAATGGAAGAAATAAACCAGTACACAGAAAAAACAAAATGGTCTCCCTTTGTCTTTGGATGTCTCGCAGGAATTGGTCCCTGGATAATCATTTTCATGCATGCGCTTGGAAATACTGATCCTGCTGAAGTTCCCTGGTTTGTCTATGCCATTTTGGGATCCTATTTTTTCTTCTTCAATTTATTCCCGATTAATATGATTCTCCAGTACAAAAAGGTGGGCAAATGGGCCAACTATCTATATGGCGAAAGAGGTTATATCATGCTTAGTTTAATAGCTAAAACGGTTCTTGCCTGGCTTGTATTCTTTGGTGTAATGCAACCTGCATGATGTAGATGCAGAATATAAACAGGAGATAAAAAAATAAACGGAGGATTATATGTAAGCACTGGTCACATTATTGCCTGATGATTTGTATAAAAAGGTACAGAGTATCTGGATGGAACTGAAAAGAGATTACAACATAAGCAGGGCCCTTGTTACACCATTCCCCCATATTTCCTTATCCACTGCTGATGGTTATAAAGACATAGATAAACATCTGGAACAGTTCATTTCAAAAGTAGAACCTTTTACCATAAGAACAAACGGTCTGGGAATCTTTGCTGGAGAAAGACCGTTACTGTACATAGAAGTCAATAAAAACAGAGAACTACTCAATTTTCATGAAGAGCTGTGGAATACTGTTGACAAAATTGCTATCAATCCGGAAAAACTGTACCGTCCTGAATACTGGGTACCTCACATCACCCTAATCTTTCTTGGAGATCTAACAAAAGAAAACATCGGGGCAATAATGAAAAATATGCTTTCCAGGATTTTCACTATGAGTTCGAGGTAGATAATATATCATTGCTTCAGGGTTCTTTTGAAAAAGGTATAAAGCTGGTTAAAACATACAACTTAAAAAAATAAAATTCTGCCAGTTAAGTAACAAATAATATCGAACTGCATTGTGATGCTAGCTTACTACGCAATAAAATCAAAGCTTACTGATTCTCAAGTACCTCTATCAATTTATCTTTGAACCTCTTGATATCTTCAATACCACCGGAACGCAATATTTCAAGTATTTGACTGTCATCAACCACCCAATATCTATGTATTATCAGGTTCCTAAAGCTCGCCATCTTTGAAAGATTATTGCCCAATTCTTCATCCAATAATCCTTGTTTTGTAAGATTCAAAAAACACTGTTTATAACTACCAGGAGCTTTGAATTTTCTTAGTGAAGATAAATACATACAGGCATCAATAGAATCCTGTATAGCCCTTAATAAAGAAAATTTCAAACTTGAAAGTATATCGTAGTCAGCGAGTATTTGAGAATCAGGTAAATTCATTTTTTCCCCGATTTCTTTAATCATTTCCGAAATCTCATCAATCAAATAGCGTAATCTTTCTTCTTTCACTTTTTTCCATCCTTTAAATTTTTTATGTAGTTTATCGTGGACTTTCTGTCAAGATAATCTCGCATTATCCTGAATTCAAAATCCACCCTCTTTTCTTCATTCTTAGATAACAACAAAGTTCCATTTATTGCAACAGCAGCAAAATCCACAGGAGCATTATTAATTACTTTAACGTCAATTGGAACATTCAAAGTAGATTCTATCTCATAAGAAAGATCAAGTTCATACGAGAGAGTATTAGAAGGTAGAGGGTCAACTACTACAGCAATATCAATATCCCTAAAAATTTCCTTTTCATTAAAAGAACCGTATATGTATGCTAAAATAATTTCTTTTTTCTCATCTAATAACTCTTTTAACAGTTCATACACACGTTTCTTGTTTTTTGTTTTATAGAAATAAAGCTCCTCTTCTTCAGCATCTTCATTAACGCAAATAAATAAATCCTCTTTATCCCTCAAAATAACTCCTCCTGTTAATTCACCAAAATTATAGCATATAAAATATTCAAAAGTGCTTTGCTAAAGCCTTTCCAGATTCACTACAGAATTAAATCATTCAAAAACTTCTGTTTTCTTTAGAGGTATATAATTGAAATAGAAACACTAATATACAGTTAAATGAAAGGAGAATCATTTATGCCCTGGGTGAGACAAGAAGATTGTACTGGTTGTGAGTTTTGCATAAAGGCATGTCCTGTCGAAAATGCAATTGTAATGCAAAACGGAAAAGCACACATAAATGATGCTATCTGTACAAGATGTGGTCTGTGTTTTGATGCATGTCCTCAAAACGCCATTCGACCAAACTCAGAAAATCCCTTAAAAAGAGGTAGAGGCATGGGACCAGGAAGAGGTAGAGGCATGGGACCAGGAAGAGGTATGGGCCCCGGAAAAGGTCGTGGAGGTGGAAGAGGACGAGGTACGGGAAGAGGCGGTTTTTAACAGAAAAACAAATTTCAAACTTCATTTCTTGACCTTTTAATTTGACGTATATACTTTCGAACGTTATCTAGCTTCTAATCTCCTTTCAGAAAGGAGTATCACAGATGTAGAGGTGTAATTTCCCTTGAGGGGAGTGATACGCAGCGGCGAGGGTGTTATCCGCCACAGGCACAAATCCGAGCGCAGCTCGCATATCCTGAGCTCTGCTCAGTATATCCGCCTGTTCCCCAAGGCGCATATCAATGGTTTACAGTTTTTGAACATCCAAACAACCTAATATATACTGCTTATAATGGTTTTCTAGTTTTATTAAAACTTGATTATATCACCGTTAGATGAATATTTTAAAAAATCAAATGTCGAATTCTGGTACAAATAACTGAACAAAAAATTGATTTCATAATATACTAGTTGTTATACTAGGATTACATTCAAGTAACTTACATGACAATTAATATCTGCATTTTACATCCGAACAAACACTAAATGCTAGGATTTGAAGTTTCTAGAAGCTTTGTTGTTGGCCCTTGTTCTGGAACAATGT
>JBNGCV010000059.1:0-9119 GCA_049975465.1 Kosmotogaceae bacterium
CTTCAAATTTGAGATCCGCTTTTTATGCGTGTTTCAAAAATCCAACTGTCAAACTCAGGAGAAAGGATATCGTAGACTTGTGCTTGAAACTCAGAGCTGCAATTTTCCAGCAATTTCCTTTTATCTAAAATTTGGCTTCGACTTTTTGCGGTTTTGATCTTGCATGCTACTCGAACAGTGATTTGAAAAATCACGAAGTAAGATTAGAATTTCATTACCTTCTTTGAACTAGAATAAGTATTATATGTATCTTACTGTAATTGTTTCTTTTTGATTTTCTTTAATATTAACAAGAGACCATTTGCACTTACAACACTGGCAAAGGCAAGATTCCCAGTTTGCCTCCGGCTCCACAAAAATGATTTACGTTATATACAAACAGAATTCCCATGATTATACCACTTAATAAAACCTGAAGTTCGTTCTTCAATCTCTTCTGTGATGACGTTCCAACAAAGGAAGCAGCCATTACCACAGCAGCAAGGGTTGCAGCCTTATCACTATGGATTGTAGGTAGTAATAATGCACCAGCAAGACTTACAATACCAGAGGAGAGAACGGGGTCATTTTTTAATTGGATACTCAAAACGTATGTTATGATTGCTGCTTCTATACTATAAATTACGATACTCGTTCCAAAATGGCGAATTTCATTCAGCTCCTCAATAAGTTCGCATTTTGAAATGGTGGTCATTATTATCCAGCTACTGAATGCTATTGTTCCCAGCTTACCACCATAACCTTCAAAGGTATCTCTGGATAGATAAAATATCAGCCCTGCCAGCAATCCAGCCAAAACGATATGACTCAAATCATGTAGAACCTCAGGAGATACCATTCCCACGAAAGCACCACAGTAGATTTCTACAGCATAATCAGAAATAATCATAGCAGCTATGATTCCTACTAAAGCTGCAGCCAATATCGCACCAAGATTAAAATAAACACTTATCAAACACGTGCTAAGCGTGCCCATTGTTACCGCGAATACTGTTCCGAAAAAAACTCTCATTCTAGCTTTTGTTATTACCGTTTCACGAAATGCTTTTATACTGGCAATTAGAAAGCAAAAAGCAATGAAGAAGATGACAGGAATAATGTAAACATCCCCATAAAAGGGGAAAATGAAGTATAGCCAAAAAGCAATAACGTCATAAAAACAAGAATGGAAAATCCTATCCATTTCATATTTTAGACCCCCGCTTCTATATTATAAAGGAAAACCATATTTACTAATGAATGCTTTCATAGAGAGGGTTAATGGATGTGAGCTGAAAACTGATTGGAGCAAAAAACGAGAAGGCGAGAAGGACCGAGGTGACGAGAATCCTATGTAGGGGTACAATAGAGGAGGCAGATAAAGTTTTTAAACCTTTGATCTGCGCCTTTAGAGACAGGTGGACATACTGAGCAAAGCTCAGGATATGCGAGTTGCTCTCGTATTTGTTCCTACTGCGTAACACACCTCCCCGCTTCGCGGGACTCCTCTAAGAGAGGAAATTAGAAGCTAAATAGCGTTTAACACTACATTTCGTCTATCATATTGTCAAAAAAGGAGTCGTCACTATTTCTCCAATTTCTCCAGAAAAGTAAATTATACTTGTCATTAACTCTGCTATCAATCTATGATTTCTTTAACTATAGTAAATACTGTCTTGGCTGTTTGGAATGCCTGTTTACTTTCATCAATATTGAAGTCTTCATAATCACCAGGGTACCTGGCATTGACAACAAAATCATTTAGCATATCGGCATTTTCTCGAATTTTTTTAGAACTAGTTGAGTCTATTACATCTTCACTTAAATTAAGAAGATAGTGGATATCATGACTTTTTTTAAAATCTTTTTGATTAAATGTTAGAATTGCTTTCAAGCATTTTTCAACACATTGCTGACTATGAAAACCAATAGATGCAGTTAAAAATTCAATTCTTTCCTCAGGAGAATTTAATAAAGTTTCAGCGGTTATTAAATCTTCTTTAGCTTTTTTTAGCCAGCTCTTGCTTACCTTTATCGTTTCATTATCTTTCATAAATTAGTTCACCTTCCTGGCTAATTCTATAGGGAAGAGTTCCTATAATGTTTTTATGTTTTTCCATTTTTTCTTTTGAATATACTATAATATCAATTGGTATTGGTCTGTCCTTTAATAAACTACTGATTTTTCTTTGTATTTTTTTTAAAGAACCATTATAATCTATGACAAAAAATAAATCTATATCACTTTCACTATTGTAACTATTTGTGGCATATGAACCAAATAAATATATTTTCTCAGGAGAGACTTCAGGAACCACTTTATTTTTAATATCTTCCAGGTATTTATTAATTTCTGATTTACTCATTATTTTCTCCATTTAGTGTCCCCCTTGATTCCTTGAGTATGATCACAATTAAATTATATATTATATATTGAGGAAATTATAGTAATTAGATAGCGGAAAATAAGTGCTTTAAAAAGAGAAAAGCCCTGTATCCTAATAATAGGAAAACCTATATAAAATGCTTTATATAAACATCCATTTTTTATCTTTGACTAAAAATTCCCAAAATGACACGTTATTGAACCAAGTGTTAATACAGTTCTGGTAAACCGTTCTTTAAATTCTGAAGCCTAATTTATTTAGAGAAAGAGAAGAATGTAAAGATGAGTAAGGATCTCCAAAAAAGGAGTCTGTCACTATTTCTCTCAGTGAACAAATAGGTTTTCAGTTCGTCGTCCCAGGCTTGCATATTTCTTCTAAGCCATTCGATGATCATGGCAGCATGTTCAATTTCCTCGTCACGGTTATGTTCCAGGATTGCTTTAATCGATTCGTCTTTTGTGACATCAGCTCTCTGGTTGTACCAGTCAACTGCTTCAACCTCTTCTTTTAAACTATTCAGTGCTCTGGTAATATCTTTAGCCTTTTCTGAAAGTTCATTCAAATCTTCATGATACATAATTATCCCTCCTTTTGTCTACATAATTATAACAAGTTTAAATAGTAATTCAAATGTCGCATAATCAGAATTTCAGAAAAAAGGACCCGTATTTGCGGGTCCTGATTTAGTTTTTTATGAAAATCATTAAAGTGAAAAGACTTTTTTGCCTTCGATGTAAACTTGTTCAGCTCTAGCTCTAAGGTTGAAAGGATGTTCATTCCATACTACAAGATCGGCATCTTTTCCTTTGTCTAATGTTCCGGTTCTGTTATCTATTCCAATAATTTTCGCAGGATTTATGGTAACCATTTTCAGCAGATCTTCCTCTTTTGATCCGAATCTTAAAGCTGTCCCAAGATTTATGTTTGCAAGTTCTAGATGCAGTACAGGGTGATCACACATCATTGCTGCGAGGATTCCTTTCTCATTGATAATTTTGACAGATTCGTAAGTAGCATCTTTAAGCTCCAACTTTGACCGGGTACCAAAAAGCGGACCGAGGATTACAGGAATACTCTTCTTTTTCAGGTAATCCGCAATTTTATAGCCTTCCGTTGCGTGTTCAATAACAGCATCAAAACCGAACTCTTCAGAAATTCTGATTCCCGTAAGAATATCATCTGCTCGATGGGCGTGGATTCTTGCTGGCATTTCTCTTTTCAAAACCATTTCTCCGATTTCAAGCTGAATATCTATTTCGTCGAATTCTTTGTTTTCCTTTGCAGCATTTTCTTTCTTCTTCATGTAGTTTCTGACTTTCTGGAAATATTTCCTAATAATTGCGCCAACACCTAACCTTGTGCCTGGCATTTGTTTCTTTTCACTGTAAACGCGTTTAGGGTTTTCTCCTGTTGCCATTTTTAAACCTGCGGGTTGTCTCAAAACCATTTCATCCACGATTTTTGATTTGAATTTTATTATAGCTCCCTGACCGCCAATAGGATTGGCACTTCCAGGCACAACAAAAACAGTTGTTACACCACCAGCAAGTGCCCTGTTGATGGCACTGTCTTCAGGATAAAAGGCATCCAGCACCCTTACCTCAGCTGTTACCGGGTCGGTCATTTCATTGGTATCATCATAATAGTATCCAACACCTTCTTCTGAAACTCCAATGTGTGAGTGGGCATCGATAAATCCAGGAAAAATGTATTTTCCGCTAACATCTACTAATTCCGCATTTGAACAATCGATTTTTTCTCCTATGTCTTCTATTAAGCCATCTTTAATCAATATATCTCCCTTAAATGGCTGTGATGAAATAGGATAAATTGTTGCTCCTTTGAAAAGAATTTCCATTGCTTACACCTCCATTAATTAGTTTAACAAATTAATCTTAGCAAAAACGCATATTTTTTGCAAATAACGATCAATCTACCTTTGATAAGCGTTATCAGGCAATAAAAAAGCCTTCTCAGGGGAGAAGGCTTTCAAAGTTAGAACTTATTATCTCATTTTATAATCCCAGAGGACTGTACTGATTGTCTCTTCACCGTCTTCCATTGTCACATTCAACAATGGAAATGGAATGTTTTCATTCAATACCCAATATTTCATTATTTCGTTATTTTCATCGTAGTACACTACTTTTACTCCAGAGTATGTTCTATTTTTTCCCTGAACAGTCATTTGGCCCTCGTATTTGATTTTTCCGCCTACCATAAATAGATTGGTAGTTACCATTTCTTCGAAATCTACTGCAGACAATACCATCAATGTGACGAAATCAAACATCGTATACATGCTAAGTGCAGCTGACTGTCCAAACAGTATTGAAGAATCTAGTACTGCATCGGAAGGCATATCGTAAATAGTTTCATTTGTGACCTTATATCCCTGTTTGGTTAATTCAATCTTTACACCATAGATGATTTCGTCAATTCCTTCTTCATCATCATCAAATCCCGTGGTTTTGTAATAAACATACTCAACATTAGAATAGTCCTCAAGAGCTGTCCAGGAGAAACCTGCTATACATAGAATTAATAAAAACAGTCCCAGTAATACTTTTTTCATCCAACCACTCCCTATCTATTCCGCCTTGTTGGCGGTAACTATAAGGGATTGTACCCTATGATTACGCCAAAACAGATATCTAGTATAGACTCTCATTTAATGGCTATTTTTAAAGGTAACTTTAGAAGCTATTTTTATTTATGAATTAACAGATTTTTAACATTAAGAAGGCGAATAAAACGAAGAAGATTTTTATATAAATACAATTTAATAAGGCTAGCGAATTAAGCTAACGACTGCTAACAAACTCCATGAATGTATTAATGTTTTATAAAAGTATGCTAAAATTGCCTTCGTAAGCCACCTCATACAAGGAGGAGCACTTTTGTTAAATTTATTGAAATGGTATGCTCATTTTTTCATGAAGGAGGGTTCTGAGAAAGTTCCCGAGCGTTACACATTTCCTATCGAAAGTCCAGGATTGTATATTCATTTCCCTTTTTGTAAAAGTAATTGTGGTTACTGTCCCTATCTCAAAATGAATTATGATGAGCAGCTTGTTTCTGATTACATTATATGGCTCCAGAGAGAAAGAATGTTGCACGGTACATCTAGATTTTCATCGCTTTATATTGGTGGTGGCAGCCCATCCAATGATATGAAAGCAATAAGGCAGATATTGCAATTTATTGCAGGTGATATAAACGGGGAAGTAGCTTTAGAAGTACATCCTAATGATTCTCAAATGAGCAATTTGCAGCGGTTAAAGGAACTGGGAGTGAATTATGTCAGTCTTGGAATACAAACTCTTGATCAGGAATTGCAGAGTAAAATTGGTCGTGGAATATCCAGGAATGTAAATATCAAATCGATGGAAAATGTTATGAACTCGGATTTTGATGTAGTCAATGTTGATCTCATTCTTGATCCAGAAAAAGACTTCAATATACTTCATAAAGATTTTATTGAAATGACTAAATTCAAACCTCAGCAAATTTCAATATACCCATTAATGCCATTTTCATTTACCTCTATGCATATATCGAATAAACCAGATATTGAAATTTCTTATTTTGAGAAACTTGATGAAATTGCTGAAGATCTTGGTTACAGAAGAGATATGCTGTGGACATACACAAACAAACAAAATCTCAGATACTCCTCGGTTGGGAGAGAATTTTATCTTGGGATGGGATTAAGTGCCTCCACTTTCACGGGTAGCTATTTTACAACAAACACATTTTCGCTGGGCAATTATATTAAATCGATACAACGAAAAAAGTTGCCTGTTGCAAATCTACGATATTTTAATCAATTCCAGGGTGCTTTGTTTTTTGCTTTTTGGAAATTGTATATAAATGAGCTTTATCTCGAACCTCTTTTGAAGTATTTCCCCGAAGCTGAGAATAAAATAAGAATGTTCTTGTGGTTTCTTGAGAGGGCAAAGCTGGTCAAAGAGAGGGATAACTATTACTTCCTAACAAAAAAAGGAAGAAGAGAAATGCATAAAATGGAAGAATGGATTACTCATCATGTTATTGATCCTCTCTGGAGCAAACTAAGAAAAACAAAGAAAAGAAAAAAATAGCAGCCACCTGCCGGTGACCGCTATGAACGCTATGCTTCACTCCAAATTGTATCATTTAACCAGTCTACAACAAGATCAATTGCTATGTCCAGTATTCTGTCAAAAAGATCGTAATCTATCTGCCACTGTTCTTCTGGTAAAACCGTATATACCAGTTCTTTTAGTTCCTCTTTCTTCTTTTCACCTTCGCCAGGTCTTTCCAACAAACAAGCTCCAAGAGATAAAAGGCCGCTAAGTGATCTTAAGAAAAACATATGTTAACCTCCTTTTTTAGAATAAATAAAGGGGGAATCCCCCCTCTGTTACTAGATAAGATTAAAGAGTTCGTTAGACGTTCTATTTATGATACTTGCATAATCTGTGCTGTAACCAGCGGGAATAACCTTCAAAGTAACAAGAGTATCCATTACATTTTGAACGTCGGTTGCTGTCAATGTATCCAATGGAGATCTTAAAGTTATTCCCCTTGAGCGTCCTTCTGTAATGTTGTACCACCTCATGCTTAAGGTTTCCATATTTTCACCTCCTTAAATTTATTCTTATAGATCCGTTACGCTAATTAGTCTATGGGTCCAAGATTATCTGTGGTTATAAGTCTAATCTCGACAACTGAATAATCTGTAAGAGATGCCAGATTGTAGGCAGCATCGTAAGCTTCCTGTTCAGTTATTGTACTTTCTACAGAGATAGACTGTCTGTATAAGACCGGTTCACTATCTACAATTTCTCCTGTATCCCAGACAATCTGAAGTCTCTTTTCTGTGCCCAGATTTTGTACAGTTGAACCAACTCCCATTATTTTCACCTCCATATTTATTATTCGCGCGGCCACGCAAGTAAATAATATAAGATATAAAAATTTATTCCTAATCTTCTTTTTAAAAGCGTATTTTTTATTTATGTAAGTCTGTGAAGGCTTTTTATAAAGGAGTAAGTAGATTTTGTGATTATGTGAATATAACTATGGTTAAATTAACATAGGTATAAATAAGTATAATATGTTGCATAAAAAAACCGCCCGAAAGGGCGGTCTGGTTGATTTTTAAATTACTAGAAGCCTACATAAACAATGCCTTTGATATGAAGTTTGCCATAAGCTGTTTCTGTAGCGTCCTTACCATAATTGTGCATAATTATTACATGCGCATTAGCGGTTTCATCATCAGATTCAAGAAAGGGGATAAGGTTCTTAATACCACCATAATCTTCACTGCTAACTTCTTCTACATTTAAACCGGGACCTATTTTCCCTTCAACAAAAAGGTCTGAAGTGTCTGTTGAGTATTCTGTTAAATTCATATAAGCCTCATAATCAAATTCAGCAAAATTATCTGGTTTTGTCACTGTAGCAGTAATTGTAAGCTCGATTTTCTTAATATTAGCGCCTAACGGAATTTCTTCTTCAGAAAGCGGATTTGGAATTTCTACTGGCGGAGTAACTTCGTATTCTCTCATTTCTCCATTATTAGTTGGTTGAAACTCAATAGAAGCATTTTCAGCTTCAAACTCAAACTCAAATTCTAATTCAAAGGGTATGTTGATTGGAATGGAGCATGAAACAAGAAACAACATCAGGACACCCAGGACGATAATGAGTATATTCTTTTTCATCATAATTCACCTCCTTTTTCGGTAAATTCAATATGACTAAATTATTTTACTATTATTAAGCCCTCTGAACAAAGAAGGAAGAGTAGTGTATTTTCAACAAAAAATGTTGAAAATAATGAAGAGAAAATCACCATCAAATATTGGCTTTCAGGTTATGGGCTAAAAAATCTTGAAATATTTTGAACTTAAAAAAGATTGGTTGTTCCTAAATAACTTAAATATAAACTTTATTAATGAATAACTTCATTAATACAAATTGTAAATAAAAACACCGCCCAAAGGGCGGTTTTTTTTATGATCAAATTTATCTAGAAACCCACATAGACAGTTCCTTCTATGCTTATCTGTCCTTCAACTTCAACATCTTCATTTTCTTCAAAATTGTAATTGTGCCTGATTACAGCATAGAATGTATCTTTTTCTTCATCAGATACGAGGAATGTTCTTAAGTTTTCTATTCCTCCATAGTCTTTACTATTAACAGTTTTTTCTGTAGTTCCTGGTTTCATTATTCCTTCAATAGCAAGATCAGATGGATCCGTTGAGTATCCGGTTCTGCTTATGTATAATTCATAATCAAAGGCATCGAAACTTTCTGGATGTAATACAGTAGCAGTTACAGTAAGTTCTATTTTCTTGATTTCTGCATCGAATGGTACTTCAGCATCTATTAAAGGATTTTCTACTTCAGTTTCAAACTGATATTCATTCCATTCATTATTGCTAGCTGTTGTGAACTCATAATCAATACTTTCTGATGTTACTTTAAAATCAACATTCAATGCTCCAGGTATTTTTATTGGAATAGTACATGAAAAGAAAAATAAGACCATTGCACCAATTAGTAAACTAAATAACATTTTTCTCATAATATTACCTCCTGATTTATTCGATTGTTTTAAATGATTTACCAATTCTATTTTACTATTTATTTGTTACTTACACAAGTTTATTTCAACTTCTGACAATAAGTTTTGTTTAGCTGAACTTTAAACTTCTCTTTCATTGTTTCTAGAGAATTAATAAATGCTGAAATGTT
>JBNGCV010000060.1:0-8810 GCA_049975465.1 Kosmotogaceae bacterium
AACAGCTTTCTTCAGTCGAGGAATACCTCGATCTTGAAACTCGCGCCAACGAACGCCATGAGTATATTAATGGATCGGTTATTCCCATGGCTGGAGGTTCCCCAAGACACAATAGAATAAAAGTCAATTTAATTATTGCCCTTGGAGTTGCCCTCAAAGACACCTCTTATCAGGTCTTTGATAGCGACCAACGCCTATGGATTCCAGAAAATCGTACTTTTACCTATCCAGATGTGGTTGTGGTTCGAGAGCCAATTATTACGGCCGATAACGATACCACCGCTATTACCAACCCGAGACTTATTATTGAAGTTCTCTCTGACTCGACTCGCAACTCCGATCGCAGCCAAAAATTTGTCACCTATCGGAGTCTTCCCAGCTTTCAAGAATATCTACTCATCGAACAAGATAGCATTCAAATCGAACAGCACGTGAAACAAGACGATCGCCACTGGCTATTGACCATTTACGACGATCTCAATGCTACAATTCCCTTGGCGTCTATTCCGGTCGAAATCGCGATCGCCGATCTTTATCGTCGCGTCTAGTTTCGATCGTCCTTCGCATTCCACTTAACGATGAGTCAGTCTATTCTCATTATTGCCGCTCATCCTGACGATGAAGTTCTCGGTTGCGGTGGAACCATCGCCCGCTACACAGCCCGAGGTGTAAAAGCTCGTGTTATCTTCATTGCGGATGGTATTGCCGCTCGTGACGGGATGGACTCTGAGGCATTGCAACGACGCCAAAGTGCCGCTCGAAAAGCGGCTGATTGTTTGGGTATCCAGTCGGTCAGCTTTGGGAAGTTTCCGGACAACCGACTCGACACCGTGGATTTACTCGATATTGTGAAAACTGTCGAAGGGGCGATCGCCCAACATCAACCCGATACCGTTTTGACGCACCACGTCGGCGATGTCAATATCGACCACCAGCGAGTCCATCAAGCAGTGGTGACGGCTTGCCGTCCTCAACAAGGACATCCAGTGCGAACCCTGTTGTTTTTTGAAGTTCCTTCGAGTACGGAGTGGCAACCTCCCGGTTCTGCTCCCGCATTTACTCCCAACTGGTTTGTGGATATTTCCAGCACCTTAGACTGTAAATTAAAAGCATTAGATGCTTATGCTGAAGAACTCCGAACCTGGCCGCACCCTCGATCGCGCCAAGGGGTCGAGGCGTTAGCGCGTTGGCGAGGGGCAACGGTAGGAGTCAAGGCAGCCGAGGCGTTTATCTTGGGTCGGCAACTTCAGTAAAGCTTATGTTAGATTATCTCCAGTGGGGGGGGTAGAAGGTTGTTCGTTTTAATTAACTCAGGTTAAAAAACATCACTATGGAAGCACTGCGAATCATTACCCAACCGATTAACCAACAATTAGTAATCGATTTACCCCCATCGCTAAGCAGCGATCGACGCTACGAGGTGATTGTTTTACCGATGACATCGGAAGCATCTGTTACTCGATCGCAACGACGGAAACCTTCTCCAAAATTAGCAGGTACAGTTCACCCACTTGACGATCTCACAGCACCTAGCACTCCAGAGTCCGATTGGCAACTGTTCTGCCCTCTCCCTTATGATGACGAACCGACAGAAAACAGAGATCGGAGGCAATAATAAGGTGTTACATGAAAATCCAAGACATATTATGGTATCATGGTTTGGTTTGATATAAAAGCAAGAATATAGATCGGTCATGATAAAGCAACGTATTTTAGAATGCACTCTTCGTGATGGTAGCTATGTCATCGGATTCCAGTTTACTGAAGAACAAACTCGAACTATCGTCAAAGCCTTAGAAAAAAGTGGATTTGATATGATAGAAATTGGACACGGAATGGGTTTGGGAGCTTCAGAAAAGGGGAAGGGAAAAGCAGCGGAAACAGATGAAGTATATTTGAGGGCAACTGCTGAAACTATTAAAAATGCTAATTGGGGGATGTTTTGTATTCCCGGAATTGCAGAATTGCATCATATAGATATGGCTGCCGATTATGGCATGAAGTTTATACGGATTGGTACTAATGCTGCAAGTTATAGAGAATCAAAACCTTTTATAGAGCGTGCCAAAAAGCATGGTATGTTTGTCTGTTCAAACTTTATGAAATCTTATGTCGCTACACCTTACGAATTTGCGAACTACGCTTTGGAAGCACAAAAATATGGAGCTGATTTAGTTTATATAGTAGATTCAGCTGGAGGAATGTTTCCCGAAGACATAGCAAAATATGTGGTTGCAGTTAGAGAAAAATCAGATCTTATAAAATTGGGATTTCATGGTCATAACAATTTAGGAATTGCTGTAGCTAATGCTTTGAAAGCTTTTGAGATGGGAGTAGAAATTATAGATACTTCACTTCAAGGTTTTGGTCGGAGTTCAGGAAACACACCTACTGAACAAATGATTTGTGCTTTAATGAAAAAGGGTTTCGACATTGGAATCGATCCAATTGTAGTCATGGATGTGGCAGAGCAATATATTAAGCCACTAATTGAAACAAAAGGATTAAGTTCCCTAGACACTATAGCTGGACTAGCACTTTTTCATTCTAGCTATATGCCTATCATAAAAAAATATGCCACAGAATACCGTGTCGATCCTCGGCGTTTGATTGTGGCAGTGTGCCAAAAAAACCAAATAGATGCGCCTGATGATTTGGTAAAACAGCAAGCAGAATATTTGGCTAACTTAGGCGTTAAGGGCAATTGGAAGCCGCTCTATGCAGATTACTATGGTGGGGAACAGGAGTAAAACAAATGTTAGATAGTATTGTTGACGCTATCACAGTTTTCAAACAACAGTTATCTCAAGCTATGGCTTCTTCTCAAGTTGCTATCGTGACAGGCAACAAAGAGATCGCATATCAAGATCTCATTGAAAGATCTATGGCTTTGGCTAACTTTTGGAAAAAACAGGGAGTACGAGATGGAGATCGAATCGCAGTTAAACTTCCAAATAGTGTGGAATTTGTTGAATGTTATCTAGCATGTATCTTTGGCGGATATACCATTATTCCCCTTAGTACTGATTTGAGTCATAAAAATATTAGTTACATATTACAGCTAGTCAAGCCTCGAAAATTGATAGATAACTTCAATGAAATTCAGTATGAGATTATAAGCGATATCGATGACCATGAATTAACTTTAAAAAAGGATGGGATTGCAGCTATCTTTTTTACATCGGGGACTACCAGTTTTCCTAAAGCAGTGTGTCACAGGCTTGAGAATATGTTAGCTAATGCCTTAAAATTCAACAAGCTGGTTGGCTTAAACCAGAATGTTCGGATGATGCATGTGATGCCTATGGGATACATGGCAGGTTTTCTGAATACCCTTCTTTCTCCTCTAATCGCTAGAGGTACAGTAATTATTGCACCTCAATTTAATGCTAAAGAAGCGATAAGCTTCTGGCAGCCTGCTATAGAGTCAAATGTTAACGCAATATGGCTCACTCCCACAATGGCTGCATTGCTTGCTAGACTTAACCGTGGAGATCGAATTCCTGATTGGGCAAAAGACAATTTACATCATGTATTTGTGGGAACAGCGCCTTTGCCAAAGATAACAAAAGAAAGTTTTGCACGAACTTTTGGTGTTTCGCTTTTAGAGAGTTATGGCATGACAGAAATTTTAATTGTTGCTAGTAATACTCCTCGATCTCTGCAAAAACCGAGTTCTGTAGGGAATCTCATTGAAGGAGTTGAAGTTGAAGTTAGAGATAGAAAAGGAAATGTAATGCCAAGAGGTGAAGAAGGTGCTTTATATATTAAAACACCCTTTGCATTACAAGGGTATTTAGATAAAGTAACAAGTAAAATTGACTTAGCTCTAGATAATGGATGGTTCAATACGGGAGATTATGGTTATCTAGATCGAGATAATAGTCTATTTATCACAGGAAGAGTTAAAGATTTAATTATTCATGGTGGAATGAATGTTAGTCCGATATCGGTAGAAAACTCATTAATGGAATATCCCGATATTCAGGAGGCAGTTGTAATTGGAAAACCTCATCCTTTTTGGGGAGAAGAAGTAGTAGCGTTTATCAAATTGAAGGAAGGAAAGTCATTATGTAAAGAAAGTCTCGAGAAATATTGCAAAAACAATCTTGAATTTGACGCTATTCCAACCACTTTCAAGGTTTTGAATAATTTTCCTCGTTCAAGTACAGGAAAAGTCAAAAAACATCTGTTGAAAGAAATGCTATGATTTTAGGAATGTCTCACATAGCTCTTAGTGTAGCTGATATCGATCAAAAAAAAAAGCAGCTAGAAAAGAGAGGTTTTAATAATATTTTTGTAGAGAAAAATATTATTAATCATCCAACCAAAAAACATCTTCTTAAGACTTATCAGTCAACTCATGAAATTGCCCTTTTTTATCATCCCGAATTGAATCAATCTGTAGAAATAATCAATCATGGATATGTAGACTATGACAGAAAAGGAAATTTTAATTTAAAAAATGACCATATAGAGCTGAGCATTTGTGAGGAAAGTTTTGACAAGGAACAAAATTTTTGGCTAGAAGTTCTTAGCTTTAAGAAAACATCAAAAAATCGATTAGTATTTTCTAGTGCAGTTCCTAGCTGGTCATGTACGATCGAATTAATTGAAAAGCCAAAGATTCAACCCGCGATGCTTGATAGCCAAGGTTATCCTTGCTTAGCATTGCTGACAAATAGTTTAGAACGAGATTTATCAATCGCCTCACAATTAGGAGCTTACGATTTGACAGAAATTTTTGAACTTGATATAAATAATAGAGCTTTAAAGATTTCGATGTTTCGGACTCCAGGATCTGCTATTTGCGAGTTAATACAACCAAAAGGCTAGAGAAATGAAATCGACATATAGAATCATTGACTTAACCATGAATGTAGAAGAAGGGATGCAGACCTTTGCCGCACACTGGCATCCATTTGTAGAAATTACTCAGCTTGGAAGACATGGAATAGAAAATAGAGAAACTCGTAAAATCGTCATGGGAACTCACACAGGTACACACATGGATGCACCACGACATTTTATTAGAAATGGGGCTACTGTGGAGCAAATTCCTTTAGAGCAATTGGTGGGGAAAGCAACTGTAATTGATTTTTCCCACACCAACAATTTCCAACAAATAGAAATTGAAGATTTTAAAAAAGTGCTTGGCGATCGTTTCGCTGAAAGGTTAATTATTCGTTTCGATTGGGATCGATATCTCGGAACAAATCAATACTACACAGATCATCCTTTTTTGTCAGAAAAGGCGTGTCGTTGGCTAGTGCATAATGGCTGTCGTTTGATTGCCCTAGATACTCCTCAGCCAGACAATCCCCAAAATGGTCGAGAGTCAAAAAAAGATGCTCCCAATCATAAGATTTTGCTGGGAAATAATGTTATCATCGTCGAGTATTTAGTTAACATTAGAGATATACAACAGCTAGAGGTAGATTTAATCGTCGCTCCTCTTAAAATTAAAGATGGAGATGGAGCCCCTGTTCGTTGTTTTGCTATTGAGGAAGAGTAGTTTCATCTGTTATGGAAGCTAAAATTAAATGGTTAAAAAATTGGTTTTATCAAAGAACCGAGAAAAACGAATTTCCTGACGGAATAGAGACCAAAAATTATTTTGAGGCTGGCTTGATTGACTCTTTTAGTATAATCGAGTTGATTGAGGATATTGAATCAGAGTTTAATATTAATTTCCAAGAAAATAATTTTCAAGATCGCCGTTTTTCTACAATTCAAGGTTTGGCAGAAATTATTGAAGAACTGAAGCGTACGCAAGGAGAAGAGAAATGAGTTCTGCATCGCAAAATATGTCTTCTAGCTGGGCAGAAGCCTATAACTTATATCGTCAAAAGGGAGATGAATTAGCTTATCCTTCTGAAACGTTGGTTCGTCTCGTCTGTTTAAAGGGGACTATATAACTGGAAAAAAAATTGATTATCATGGTA
Source organism: Kosmotogaceae bacterium (assembly GCA_049975465.1). Lineage (GTDB taxonomy): Bacteria > Thermotogota > Thermotogae > Petrotogales > Kosmotogaceae > JASMTM01. The sequence goes on from JBNGCV010000060.1 coordinate 5,946, forward strand.
AATCAGTTCTAGATGTAGGTTTTGGGAATGGAAATAATACATTGTTCTTGGCATCTTTAGAAATGCAAGTATTTGGGATTGAAATTCATGAAGATATTTGCAAGTCAGCCTCTATGGAGTTTAAAAAAATTGGTATAGAAGTTGATTTAAGAGTAGGAACAAACCAGTCAATTCCTTTTGAAGATAATAGTTTCGATTTTTTGGTATCTTGGAATGTTTTGCACTACGAAGGTTCGGAAAGGGGAATTAAAGCTGGCATTAAGGAATATGCAAGAGTTTTAAAGCCAGGAGGACGTTTGTTTTTGTCTACTACCGGTCCTAAGCATAAAATTTTATATAACAGCAAAACTTTAGGAAATCACCTTTATGAAATTGGTCGTAATGATGATTTTCGGAAAGGTCAAGTTCACTTCTTTTTTGATAATACCAACTACCTTGACTTTTATTTTTCTCCAAAATTTAAAGAACTTCAGTTTGGTCGAATTCAAGATCGACTATTTTTAGATGATTTAGATTGGTGGTTGGTTACAGGTATTAAAAGATGAGCTACTATCACTATTGCCAGAAAGATTTAGTAAATGCCCTTAAAGCTGTAGGGTTAAGGCAGGGTGACATAGTGTTTTCTCATAGTAACATTGGTTACTTTGGAATACCAAAAGGAGAACGCTCTGTCAACAATGCCTTTCAAACAATAGTCAATGCTTTTTTGGAAGTACTTGGTACGGAAGGCACTTTGGTTGTGCCAACATTTAGTTATTCTTTCTCTCAAGGACAAGACTTCGAGCCCGATCGAACGCCTTCAACTTGTGGTATTTTTACAGAAATATTGAGAACTGTTCCTAATTCATATCGTTCAGAAGAACCCAATATTTCTGTAGCTGCAATTGGGCAAAAAGCCCGGGTGATAACGCAAAAATTACCTGAAAATGCTTATGGTTATGATAGTTTTTTTGATCGGTTTTATAAAGAGAGAGGAGTAATATGTAATCTTAACTTTGATGCGGGGTCTACTTTTATTCACTATGTCGAAAGATGTTTAAGAGTTCCCTATCGCTTTGATAAAACTTTTTCCGGAACAATATGGAAACATGGCAAAGGGGAAAAGCGTAATAGCACCATTTGGGTGCGCTATTTAACTGAGGGAACAGCAGCCAAAGTTGAACTATTCGATCGGCTCGCACGCTCTTCCAATCTTTATAGAACTGCTCAAGTGGGTCGTGGCTTTGTAGGTGCTATTACCGCAGAAGATACTTTTAATTTAATCAAACAAGTTTTACCCTCACGCCCTTGGTTTCTCACTGAAGCAGAAATCTTAGGAATTGAACCCAATTTAAACAATGCTCAACAATAAAGACGTATTAATTGGTCAAAAAATGTATCAGTGGGCAACTGATTTATTTCCTATTTGTCGGAGTATTACAGGAAATGGTTTGCGCCAAACTTTAAGTTATATTCAAGATTTATTACCCAATCTTAAGATTCACGAAATTCAATCGGGGACAGAGGCGTTTGACTGGACTGTTCCTGACGAATGGAATATAAAAGATGCTTTTATTTGCAATGAACGAGGTCAGAAAATAATTGATTTTTCACGAAACAATCTTCATGTTCTTGGTTATTCAGAACCAGTAGATAGATGGATAACCTTTGAAGAGTTAGATCGACATTTATATTCGCTTCCAGAACAGCCTACAGCGATACCTTACATTACATCATACTATAAACGTCGTTGGGGGTTTTGTGTATCAGAAAATCAGCGTCATCAATTGCGTCAAAATCCTCTTGCAAAATACTATGTAAAGATTGATTCTAGTCTCCAGCCTGGCAGCTTGACTTATGGTGAATTGATTATTCCAGGCGAGACAAATCACGAGGTTCTTTTATCTACCTATGTTTGTCATCCTTCAATGGCAAATAATGAGTTATCTGGTCCTGTGGTGACAACTGCTTTAGCTAAATATTTATCCAAACTACCTTTGAATCGTTATACGTACCGAATTTTATTTATTCCTGAAACCATTGGCTCAATTGTTTATTTGAGTCAACATTGGCGAACCATGAAACAGTATGTTATTGCGGGATTTGTGGTGACTTGTGTTGGAGACAGACGCAGTTACTCTTATGTTAGTTCACGTTTGGGTAATACCTTAGCGGATAGAGTAGCCTTGAATATCCTCAATCATCAAGTTTCCGATTGTAAAAAATATTCTTTTCTAGACAGGGGAAGTGATGAACGTCAATATTGTAGTCCGGGAATTGATTTGCCTGTTTGTTCTATTTGTCGATCTAAGTATGGAGAATATCCAGAATATCATACATCCCTAGACAATCTGAGTTTTATTAGTCCAGAAGGTTTGCAAGAATCTTATGAAATATTAAAAGAATGTATTTTGACTTTAGAGAATAATTTCATGTATAAAACCAAAGTGTTCTGTGAGCCACAACTTGGCAAGCGTGGTCTTTATCCAACCCTATCGACCAAAGAAAGTGGAAAACAAGTCAGGAATATGATGAACTTAATTGCTTATGCTGATGGAGAACATGACTTAATAGAAATTGCGGATATTATTGGAATTCCTGCTACAGACCTGATTCCCTTGGCTCAAATACTTCTAGAAAACGATGTTTTGGAAAAAATGTGAATAATCGAGTTTGGCTATGACATATATCTTCGCTCTATTTTTTGTTACAGGAATAGAACTCAGATTGACTGTATCCCTTCCTCTCTCAAGCATTGAGGCATTAACAACATATTAACATATTGGTAAAGATAAATGGTAGGCAAAGATGCCGTGAAGGTCGTTTTTCGAGTCGATTCATCTCAGCAAATTGGAACGGGGCATCTGATCCGGTGTCGGACGCTGG
>JBNGCV010000061.1:0-8792 GCA_049975465.1 Kosmotogaceae bacterium
CTGGAAATAAATTCGGTGCCTTTGCAGCTCGAACCAAGAAACTTGACAACACAGTTCTACCTATATGGTATGTGCTTACTGCTACTCCTTATATGTGGCTTGGTATTATCCTTGCATGGTCATTTGGTGTTGTGCTTGATATATTTCCTATTGCTGGAGCATACAGTTACGCTATTTCACCTGCGTTTACATGGGAGTTTATCTGGGACTTTATAAAACACTGGTTCTTGCCTTTTGCTTCATTGTTTTTGGTCCAATTTGGAGGTTGGGCTATTGGAATGAGAAATATGATTATTTATGAATTAGAAGCTGATTATTCTCATTATCTTGAAGCCCTTGGTGCTCCAAGAAAACTGGTGAGAAAGTACGCTTTTAGAAATGCAATGCTTCCACAGATTACCGGTTTAGCCCTACAACTTGGAGTAATAGTTGCTGGAGCCCTGGCTACTGAAATCGTCTTTTCCTATCCGGGTATCGGTTATTTACTGCTTCAAGCAATACAATATCAGGATTATTTTTTAATTCAGGGATGTTTTCTTTTCATTATTATAGGTGTATTACTTGCTAACTTTGTAATAGATGTAATATATGTACTTGTCGATCCCAGAACACGTAAAGGTATGGAAGGTGGGGCACAATGAAGGAAAAGGTTAAAAAAACAAAAAAGAAACTTGAAAAACCAAAGAAGAAAAATGAAATATTATATTTCGCTTTAAGGAATAATCGCTTACGTGTTGGCCTGGTTATACTCACTTTTTTTATTGTGTTGACTTTTGTAGGCCCTATGCTAACAGAATACGACCCTGAAGATAACGTAGGACCGGGTTATATGCCTCCTTCTAGTGAATATTGGCTTGGGACAACAACCTTTGGACAGGATGTTTTTACGCAGGTTATGTATGGATTAAAAGCCACTTTCATTGTCGGAGCAGTTGGAGGCGGATTAGGAACTTTTATTGGCATTTTAGTTGGTTTTGTTGCTGGTTATCGTGGTGGAATTATTGATGAAATACTTAATATGTTGACAAATATTGTTACGGTAATTCCAACTCTGGCTTTGCTTTTAATTCTTGCAGCATACCTTCCTTATAGAGGGGTGTTTATAGAAAGCATTTTCATAGGATTAACTGCCTGGCCTTGGGCAGCAAGAGCCATTAGAGCTCAGACATTTTCATTGAGAGAAAGGGAATTTGTAGATCTTGCCCGAATGAGTGGAAAAAAGCCTCTGAACATAATCTTTACCGAAATAGCACCAAATATGATGTCTTATTTGTTTATGACATTTATACTTCAGTTTGGTGGCGCGATACTGGCTGCTGTAACATTAGATTTCATCGGATTGGGACCAACAAAGGGTATTTCTCTTGGATTAATTATGCAGAATGCAGTTTTGTGGAATGCGATTCAACTTGGAATGTGGTGGTGGGCTATACCTCCTGGATTAGTTATTACAGCTATCGTTGCTTCGCTCTATATAATGAACGTGGGTCTTGATGAAGTTTTCAATCCTAAACTCAGGGAGATGTGAAAAGATGGCCCTTGATATAAAAAATCTCAGAGCATACTACCAAACACTAAAAGGTGATGTAAAAGCTCTTGATGGAGCCACATTTACTGTTGAAGATGGAGAAATAATGGGACTTGCAGGAGAATCTGGCTGTGGCAAATCAACATTGAGTAACACAATGATATTGCTCAAACCTCCATTACGTTATGTTGAAGGAGAAGTATCCCTTGACGGTGATATCCTTCCAATCTGGAATATGAAAAAGATGAACAAATATAGGTTTAAGGAGATTTCTATTATTCCACAATACGCAATGAATGCTATGAATCCTACAAGAAAAATAGGCAAGATGATCTCTGAACTGGTCGAATCTAGAGGAACAAGATTTAGAAAAATTAAGAATGAGCTAAAGAGAAGACTTGATCTTGTAGAGTTAAAGGACGATGTGCTTGATATGTATCCTATTGAATTATCAGGTGGTATGAAGCAGAGGATGGTCATGGTCCTTTCAACATTGATGAATCCTTCACTTTTAATTGCGGATGAAATTACTTCGGCACTAGACGTCTCAACACAGAAAGCTGTAGCTGAAATGCTAGTGGAATTTAGAGATAGGGGTATTGTAAAAAGTTTGATTTTTGTTACCCATGATATTTCGATACTTTATCAAATTGCAGATAGCATTATGATTATGTATGCGGGAAAACTAGTAGAAAAAGCTTCAACTGAAATCATTGTGAATAATGCGAAGCATCCATATACGAAGTTGCTAATCTCATCATTACCAGATGTGGGTGTTAAATTTTCAGAAAAAAGACTGACTGGTATACCTGGAAAGCCTCCACATCTTTTAAATCCTCCGACAGGATGTCGATTTAGGGAACGTTGCCCTGTGGCATATGAAAAATGTCTTGAGGAACCACCTTTTCTTGAGGTAGAAAAAGGACATTTTGTTGCCTGCTGGAAGGAGTTTGAAGAAAATGCTTGAACTCGATAAGGTTTCAAAAGTATATAAAACAGGAGCTTTTGGAGGTAGTAAGCTGGTTGCTGTGAATAATGTCAGTTTCTCACTAAAAGAAGGAGAAGTGGCATCGCTTATTGGAGAAAGCGGAAGTGGAAAAAGTACCATTGGTAAGATGATTTTGCGATTAATTTCCATCGATTCAGGAATAATTAAATATAACGGACAGAATATCAATAACTTGAAGGGGAACGATCTCAAAGAGTATTACAGAAATGTACAGGGTGTTTTCCAAGACCCATTTAGTTCTTACAATCCGATTTTTAAGGCTGACAGAATTTTCAGGATAATTAGGGAAGCATTTTTTCCGGATATTGACCATAAGGAATGGCAGAAAAAGGTTGAAAAAGCGCTTTACGATGTTGGACTCAATCCAGTTGATGTGCTCAATAAATTTCCCCACCAGTTAAGTGGAGGACAGCTTCAGAGATTTTTGATAGCACGCGCACTTCTGCTTGATGTAGATTTCTTGGTTGCAGATGAGATTATAAGTATGCTTGATGCCTCTACAAGAATAGATGTATTAAATCTACTGGGCGAATTAAAGAAAAAGGGACTTTCTGTTCTGTTCATTACTCATGACCTTTCACTTGGTTATTACATTAGCGAGAAGGCCATTATTTTATATAGGGGTTGTGTTCTAGAGTCGGGAGTAACAGAAAAGATTTTTAATAATCCGCTTCATCCCTACACCCGAATGCTGATGGCCTCCGTTCCGAGGCTTGACAAAAAATGGGAAAAAGTTGAGTTGGAACTAAAAGCTAAACAAACGGGAACGGAAAATAAATGTGTTTACTACGATCGCTGCCCGTTTAAGAATAAAGATAGCGGTTGTAATAATCCAGAGATGGTAGAAGCTGAAGAAGAGCATTACGTGGCTTGCTGTCATTATGGGGAGGTTTGATTAACATGTTCAGGGATAATTTCCTGCTGGGAGCTTCTTTATCGGGGTTTCAGTTCGAAATGGGTGGAAATATTGCCGACAAAAAAACCGATTGGTATGTCTGGGCTAAAAACAACCTGAATGCATTCAGTGGGATGTTGAGTGGTGATGATCCTGAATGCGGTCCTGATTATTGGGAAAATTATGAAAAGTTTCATCAACTGGCAGTTGAAGCCGGAATGAATGCTTTAAGAATTGGTATAGAGTGGTCAAGGATTTTTCCTAAAAAGACATATGGATTCACTAGCGAAAAGTTATCTGAGATAGCCAACTACGAGGCTGTTAATCATTATAAAAAGATAATGAAAGACATAAAGGAAAAAGGTATGAAATTAATGGTAACCCTTAATCATTTTACACTTCCTTTGTGGGCTCACGATCCACTTGCTGTCAACAGAAAAATGGATTTCACCTCTCCTGGATGGACAGATAGTACAATAGTTCGGGAATTTTCAAAGTATGCGACATTTGTTGTGGAACAATTTGATGATCTTGTTGATTATTGGTCAACTTTGAATGAACCCAATGTTGTTGCCAATCTGGGTTATCTGAATAACAATTCAGGTTTTCCTCCTTCGATTGTGGCTCCTGATTTATGGTCTAAAGCTATGGATAATCAGATAGATGCACATATAAAAGCCTATAATGCAATGAAAAATAAAACAGATAAACCTGTTGGTCTGATATACGCCACTATATGGTTCGATGGTGATGGGACAGCTACAGAGGCCTTTAAATTTAACAATTACTACTTCCTTGATAGTGTAAATGAATACTGTGATTTTCTCGGAATCAATTACTACACCAGAATGGTTGTGAAGAGACGAAATGAACCTATAAAAATCGGAAATATGGAAATACAGTGGGATTCATTACCTGGTTATGGTTACAGTTGTCAACCAAATGGCTTTTCCAGAGATGGAAGAATTACTACTGATAATGGCTGGGAAATTTATCCAGAAGGATTGGAAAAGATAATCATAAATTTTAATGAGAGATACAACAAAAAGCTCTTTATTACAGAAAATGGTGTTGCTGATTCTTTAGATAGATACAGAATTTATTACTTGTTGACTCATCTTGATGTCGTAGAAAGACTGGCAGAAAAGTGCAATTTAGAAGGATACTTCCATTGGTCTTTGACCGATAACTTTGAATGGCCGGAAGGATATTCAAAACGATTTGGACTGATTTATGTAGATTATGAAAATAAACATTTTATTCCAAGACCAAGTTACTATGTTTTTAGAGAAATAGCAAAAAATAAGAGTATAATACAGTTTAAAGGACTTTTAGATTTATTCAAGCGTGAAAATACCAATAATAAATGAATCAAGGTGATTTTATGGTAACCGTAAGAGATATAGCAGAGAAAACAGGCGTTTCCATTGCCACTGTTTCAAGAGTAATAAATGGTAGCAAAAGTGTAGCTGAGGAAACCAGGAAAAAAGTGCTTAAAGCAATTAAAGAACTTGAGTATAAACCCAGGCCCCGTTTTGGCGAAAACGGGACCCTTCTAAAAACACTTGGGGTTATTGTTCCAAATATTAGAGCTTATCATTATCCTCAGATACTCACTGGAATATACGAAGCCTCTTTTAGTAATGATTTTGACGTTATGATCGCACTGGCAAAAGATAAACCGATTCGAGAAAGGGAGATCCTTGACGAATACTTCAATAGGAAGGTTGATGGCATTCTTGTTTGTACTTTAAAATGTGAGGAACATTACATAGATCGTTTCATTGAAAGCGGAATACCTGTTGTAGCGGTTGATTATCCACTGGAGGAAGTGAGAATTGACTCCGTAAATATTGATAATGTCATGGGCGCATACAGTGCATTGAGGTATTTATATAACAAAGGACACAGAGATGTTTATTATGTCAGAGGTGCACCAAATGTTTATGCTTCAAGGGATAGAGAATACGGGATAAAGAAATTCCTTCGACGGCATAAGGATATGGAAGTTACAATGAGTCAGGCAGCAGGTTTTGAAGCGGAACATGGGTATGCTGCTATTTTGGAAAATAAATCTAATATTAAGAAGTTTTCAGCCATATTTTGTAGCAACGATTATGTTGCCATGGGTTCTATGAGAGGTTTGCATGAACTTGGTTTAGAAGTCCCAGTTGATATCTCAGTAATGGGTTTTGATGATGCTCCCTTTGCTCCTTATACTGTTCCATCGTTGACCACAGTATTTCAACCTAGAACAGAAATGGGAACCATTGCTGCCCAGCTTCTTATAGATCGATTGAGTACGGGTAAAAAAAGTATCTTTAAAAATGTGGTTTTACCAACAAGGGTAGTAGAAAGGAAAACAGTCAAACCCATTGAATAACGTTGAAGGTATTTTATGTACAAAAGGAATGATTGTTTTATATGAATAAGACGCAAATGTTAGGAGAACCATTACCAAATATTCCCTGGGAAGACAGACCCAGGGGATCATCTGGAGTGATTTGGCGATACACAGGAAATCCCATTATAGATAGAAATGCCGTAAAAAACGCAAACAGTATTTTTAACAGTGCAGTGGTTCCATTTAAAGATGGTTTTGCTGGTGTATTTAGATGCGACAATACAGCCAGAGATATGCAGCTACACTCGGGTGTTAGTAAAGATGGTTTTGATTGGCATATTGAAAAGGAACGAATCAATTTTGTTTCTGAGAACAAAGAAATTGGCGAATTTGAGTATGGTTATGATCCGCGTGTTTGCTGGATAGAAGATAGATATTATATTACGTGGTGTAATGGTTACCATGGTCCCACAATTGGGGTTGGTTATACAGAGGATTTTAAAAGGTTTTATCAAAAAGAGAATGCTTTTTTGCCATATAACAGGAATGGTGTTCTTTTCCCACGAAAAATAAATGGCAAATACGCTATGCTTAGCCGACCAAGCGACACGGGACATACTCCTTTTGGAGATATTTTTTACAGTGAGAGTCACGATTTAGTTCACTGGGGATGTCACAGACATGTTATGGCCCCGGCTAATGGCTGGCAATCTACCAAGATTGGTGCTGGTCCTACTCCAATAGAAACGACTGAAGGTTGGCTTATGATATATCATGGTGTTCTTACTTCGTGTAATGGTTTTGTTTACAGTTTTGGAGCAGCTTTACTTGATCTTGAGAAACCCTGGAAAGTGATCTATAGGACAAAGCCCTATCTGCTTAATCCAAGAGAAAATTACGAGTGTGTGGGAGATGTACCAAATGTTGTATTTCCTTGTGCGGCACTTGTTGATCCTCCATCAGATAGGATTGCGATTTATTATGGTGGAGCAGATACGGTAACCTGCATTGCTTTTGCGAAATTTAGTGAGTTAATGAATTTCATTATCAATAATAGTTACTGATTAGCGGTTTCACAAAATTCCTCCTTTTTTATTATTGTTTAAGTGACGAGAAATCGTCACTTTTTTATGAGGGGTTATAATTAAGCAAAAAGGAAGGGGATGAATGAGCATGGACATCAGGAAATGTTTTGAAGAGCGAATAAATAAACTAAAAGAAATAATTCTTAAGAACAGATCGAAAACCCTTTTATTAAGTAAAACGGATAATTTCTCCTGGCTAACCTTTGGTGCAAGGGGCCATATAACTCTTGATATGAATGAAAGTGTTGCCTCCATACTCATCACTCCAAATAAGCCATATTTTCTGGTAGATAACATTGAGAAAAAACGATTATTCGAAGAAGAAGTACCTGAAGAATTGCACGATTATTTTGAAATCATTGTATATGATTGGTGGGAAGGTGAATACACAGCTTTAAATAAAATTGCATCCCCTGATCATTTAATTTCAGATACCGGTCGTTATGGAACGAAAAATGTCTACGAAGAGATTTCTCCTATGAGATACATTCTCTCAGAAATAGAAATAGATAATTATAGAAAACTGGGATCAACCTGCGACAGAATATTATACGAAGAAATGCAAGTGATAACGCCTGAAATGACCGAATTGAAAATCCAGGGAAAAATATATTCACGATTGGCCAGTGAAGAAATAGAACCACTGCTTACAATAGTTTTTGGTGATGAAAGTTCAAACCTATACAGGCATAACCTGTCGAGAGAGGTTTCGGTTGGAAGAAAAGTGTTTATAAGCGTTTGTGCAAGAAAGAAGGGACTAATACTTTCAACTACAAGGAGCGTATTGTTCGAAAACGATGAGAAAATAATTAACCAGCACAGAAATAATTGTTATGTCGATGCTGTAGCTATATCAGGCTCACGACCTGGCAGACAACTTGGGGAGGTCTTTAAAGACATGATCTCTGCTTACAAAAAAGTAGGAAGAAACAATGAGTGGAAGCTACATCATCAAGGAGGTCTGGCAGGTTATAACTCAAGAGAAATTAAAGCCACTCCAAATAACGAGTATGAGCTTAAGGAAAACAATGCAGTAGCATGGAATCCGACAATAACAGGAACAAAATCCGAGGATACTGCCATAATAGGAAAAAATGATATCGATATAATTTCCTTTCCCCAAAAAACCCTTTGGCCATGTATAGATTTCAATGTTAACGGTATGACAATACGTCGCCCGGATATAATAGTTATAAAGAAGTGATTATTCAATTTATGTAATCTACTCTAAATCGACGGATGTTACTCCTGAGATTTCTGTTAAACCGGAGAGATTATCCTGCAATTTTTGAGCATCTTCGTGGCTCATAATAAGTACGATGGACATCTCGTCGTCTTCAGATTCAACCTCAAGGGTATAGATAGAAATATCCATTTTATCCAACCATTTTGATATTTTCCCGACCATTTTACGATTATTCTCTGTTGCGATAACTATTTTCTCTTTCTTAGAAGATAGTGCAAAAAACTCAAGTCTTCTAAAAATAACCACAATAAACAAAACGAAACCTGTTACAACGCTAGCAAGAAGATATTGGCCTGCACCAAAACCTATACCTACAGATGCAGTTACCCAGAGTGTTGCTGCTGTTGTCAACCCTTTTACGGAAAAACCTTTCTTTAAAATTGTTCCTGCACCAAGAAATCCAATACCGGAAACAATTTGAGCTGTTACCCTGCCAGGATCTCCAACTTCACCTGTAAAGAAAACACCCATTGACAGTTGTGTCAAAAATGCGGAACCTACAGAAATCAAAGCATGTGTTCTGAGCCCGGCTGGCTTTTGAATTCTCTCTCTTGTATATCCTATGAATGCTCCTGCAAGGGTTGCAGCGAGCAAACGAAGAATAAGTTCGATGGTTTCCATTTATTTCAACCTCCTAAATTATCGTTATTTTGCAGCGTGAGATAATATATTTAAGATTATACCC
>JBNGCV010000062.1:0-8351 GCA_049975465.1 Kosmotogaceae bacterium
GAGAGGGCTGCCGGAGGCTGGGTGTGTGCATTTGTCTTTATTAAAAACGTTGTACGATAGTAGGTTGTAAGTTGTACGCAAGTTCAAAAGCAAACCACTTGATTTGCGTCTTGGGTAACAGGCGGATATGAGTGCTGGGTAGCACACGGATATGCATGCTAAATTTGGGCGAGTATATATGCCTATATCGTAAAGATAATATAAGAAAATTTGGTTATAGTTTTGATTCTGGCTTCAAATCACAAAATTGATCCAGCTTCTTATTCTTTTCTGACAATAATCTCGATCTCTCTTCTAGAACCTGGTTCTAACCATATGCGAAACTCAGTTTTATCACATGTATAACCTTCCGGTAAGTTAACTATTTCTACTAATTGCTTGCCAAAGGTTAATCCAGCCAGCTCAATTGTACCAAATGCCTGAAACTCAGTTCCGTTTATCTTAAGTGTAACGACATCGTAGAAATAATCTTCGTTATCTTCCAAGAAAATTATGCTCAAAGCGCTCTTTTCAGCAAATCCAATCTCAATAAGCGTATTTCCTGTTTCGTTTACTTTTATACTATCAATATCCGTTGTCCTTGAAAATATCCTTTCAAAACCCTTTTCCATCGTTAGACTAGCTTTACTTACACCAGCAGGAACTCCTTCAAGAACCGTCTGAGCATTTATTCTGAAGGGCTTTCCTCCGATTGTAAAAATACCGGAAGCATCTAGAAGAGGTTCTTCGCTTTCTCTAAGACCATTGGCATTCAAATCTTTGAAAAGAATTACTTCAATTTTTCTCTGAAATATAACTCCAAACTCCACATTCTTTCTTTCTCCAGGTCTTAGTTCCAGCTCCCTGTTCAAGCTACCAGTCGTAAGGCTAACATCCGAACCAAGTGAGGCGAGATCCAGCGATATCCTTATACTTTCTGATGAAACCGGGATGGTCAGAGTGCCTTGATCAGTAAACATTACACCGTCTCCTATATTGATAGAGAAACTCTTCAAATAACGTTCTCCTTCGTCGTATTTGCCAGATGAGTTAGAATCGATAAATATTCGGATGTCGATATATGCCGGAGAATCCATGAACGGCCAGTAGAAGCTTTTCGACCCGTTTTTTGTAACCTTAAGTTTCGGATTCTCTTTCAGCAAAGAGATAAGCGAACCAGGAGACTCTAATAGTTCCACTTCGTAAAGACCCGCTGGCAATTCTATTGAAATAACTCCATTATCATTACTCTCATATTCTTTACCATCTATCATCACTTTAACCTTAACGGGTGTTTCATCGAGATCAAATTTTTTATCGAGATTTTCATCATTAAAGAAGTAGAGGTTAAGCGTTCCTTTATTGCTGTCTTTGAAGAACCAGCTATCATCAAACTTAATTCTCGCTCCAAAATAGAAGCCATCCTTTCTGAGACTACCAAAGAAACTTTCTTTAAGCGAACCGAAACCGTAGCCAGCATAGATCTCTGTATCTGGCCAGAGAGAGAAGCCTGTTTCGAGTATGAATCTATTATAGAATCCTCCCCTATTGTCATTAACAATGTATCCCGCACCAGAAATGTAGAAGAGATCTTCAATCCATTTTTCCGCTCTGAGCCCGTTTATTGCATAGACAAGGTCTTTTTTGAGATAAATTTCCCCAGTAAGGGAGAAATTTAAGGCTCTATCATACCAGTAAACGATGTCGAGAGTCAGTCTGCCCTCAGTAGTTATTTCTTCACCCTTCCTGTTATAATAATAAGCTCCTTCGGCCAAAATCGCCAAGGGTCTCTTCCAACTTGGAATATATGCGACACCTGCCTGAACTTCAAATCTGCTGATCTCTACATTTATGTCGTTTGTATATAGTACATGGTAGGTCGGTTTAAGGCTTTCAGAACCGTAATATTCTCCTTTACTCTCTACCAAGAGCCTTTGGAGCGAGAGTTTACCATCTAACTTGAGATCGGTATCCAGTCTAAGCTTCAACGACTCGATTTTTCTGTTTTCTATACCAGCGTGGAAAGCATAGAAATCTTCTGTACTAGAACCAACAAAAGTATGCATGCCCTGTATAAGGAAATCAAGATTAATTATCTCTGTAAAATAGTGTGCAGTATAGCCCGCACCAATCGATACTCTTTCCGAAAGAGTAGTTTCAATATCGAGCTTTCCCGTATCCAGTGTATAACCTAAGCCAATCAAAGTAGCAAATCCGAGATCTGGAAAGAAATTTATTTTTCCTTTGGCTGTTAGTGTGACATTTTTAAACCTCTTCAATATGTAATGAGATGTCGAGAGTTCAAGCTTATCCGCTCCAGAGTAATCAAAGGTAAGGTCTCCTGCGGTGAAGACCGTTTCACTAAATTCATAATCTGTTTTCAAATAGATGCCTGCAACGGGTTTTTTCCCTCTAAGTCCCAAGCTTAACTCTCCGTTCATTCTTATCCTGTCAAGCAACAATTCAGGTCTTGCGATAAGCCGGATTTCGTTTTCTAAACTATCCTCTGTATGGATTAGTGTCTGTTTAAGTGAGAATTCTGTCATAACCTGTTTTATTTGATATTCTTTCAGTAGCTCCTGTGAAAGCGTCCCCGTATTTGTTTTTACGTCAAAATTGTATCTGGAGAGCAGTTTGAGTTTATAGATCCTTGGACTGAGTTCCAGATTGAAATCAAAACCCGATCGAGTTTTTGAATTCTCCGGAGCCTTGAAATTTTTGTCGATATGCAATTCCAGATTTCCTGAAATCAAATTGTTCATTAAGTTTAGCGATCCACCTACTCTAAAGCCCGCAACATTGCCATCAAAAGAAGTCAGCAGCCCGAATGAATGAGAAAGGCTTTCCGAAAGCCTACCTTCTGTTCTAAGAGATGCGAAACGATATCCGTTACTTAATCCCCTTATTAGACCCGTTAAGGTGTACTTCCAGTTAAAAGGGGAATAAGTGATGTTGGTCATCATATCCAAATCACTTGGTAACTTTGAGTCGGTAGAATAAGCCACTTCGATAAATACAGGATTGAAGTCTAGATCGAAATAAGGAACTGGCTTGTTGAATATCAGTAGTTTATTTGAATAGTATATGGTATAGTCATCGCCCCTTTCTAAAACTTTCCTATTGATAATCTCACCTTCAGCATTTCTGGTTATAAGGCTAATAGTTTCACTTCCAAAAATCGGAATTTCAGACAGGTAGTAGGGGCCCCTTATACCCTCACCTCTAAACTCCTCAACTTTTTTCCCTCTGTAAACGGGATTAACAAATAACCGGTAAGAGAAAACTTGACCACTGTATTCACTTGAGAGGCCAGTCCCTCTCGACAGGAATCCAATTTTGCCACGAGATTCGAATGTGTAGTCACCCAGCTGGACATTGAAAAGTCCAATTTCGTAACGCATAAAGTACCATTCGGACGAAGGAGCCAGTGTGTCCTTTATCGATTCATCCCCATGAGTGATATAAGTTTCAAAATCTTCTGAAGTATTTTCTCCAAACCTGAAAGTGAGGAGACCATCATCAATATTAAGACGGCCAAAGATCCCACCATCAACGTATAGAGAACCCTCTTCGAAGCTGTACTGAAGTTGAGCGCCACCTGTTATAAGTGGAGGGCGTGATTCCACGACATACTCCAGTCGAATTTCTTTTAATAGACCACCGTATTTTACTGAGAAATCGATCACCTGGGACTTTACTGTAGGTTTTAGCTTAAGCTTTGCAACACCATTTTCGAGCTTCAGTCTTGTCCCATTCCATTCAGCTGGTTCGGAAACGATATGAGGATCAAGACCTTCAATGATTATGGTTCCACCAACTGAAGAAGGAACACCCTGTTTATCAACAAGTGAGATGTTGATAGAGGCTTCTGTTACTCCATCGGCAGTAAGTATCTGTGGATCCGTTGAAACCTTGAATTCAAAGGGTTCCCCGGAAAGATATACCTCTATCTCTTTACTTCCCTTCTCGGTTCTATTCTGCCATTCTACCCTGATTCTATTATTTCCAGGAATAAGCTTCACATTGAAGTATTTCACAAATAACCATTGGCCCTCGGCATCATTCGCCTTTTGACCTATCTGATTTTCAGGAATTTTAATATCATTGACGAACAGTGAATAATTGCTTCCGATGGGCACTGCAACTTCTACCATGAGTCTGTCGACTCCGGTAAATTCCTGCCCATCCAATGGACTTACTATAAAACAATAATCCGAAAGCATCGAAGGGGTGAAGCTCTGATTTCCCGATACTATTGCTGACGTTGTATCAAAACCTTTCAGAGTTTTCGGATCATCGTAAACTATTACCTCATCAACTTTATCACTGTGAATGAGCGGTATATCTATTATCGTATACATTCCGGGCATACTATTAATCAGGAAAGATCTCCCATCTCTTAATGATCGGTTGTCCTGAACTGGTGAAAGTTTGTAAGGCGTTACATCTATGTCTACTTTAACAACGTGAAGACCTGGTTCTAATCTGTCAAAATGGAAGAGACCATCTTTATCCGTAACAACAAATGAGCCATCTTGAAGGAGAAGTCGTAAGGGTAGAGGATTACTGTCATTCTCGTCATAGAAACCATTCTCATTTTCATCTATGTATACCCTTCCAATAATTCCAGAACTTGTGTTCATAGGTTTTACAACCTTAACCTCGACAATAGATGGTTCAGTTATTACCTCAGTACTGTAACCCTCAGATATGATAGTGCCGATTGCCTTAGCCATATTTTTCAGTGACTCTCCGGTAAATTCGTCAAGTCTCAAACTATATAATACACTCAACTTCTCTTTAGGTCCAAGGTTCCCCAAATCCGAAAAGACCAGTAAATCATCCATTATAAGCGGCTCAAGAGGTTCACCATTTACCCTTGCGCTTCCTTCTATATATGAAGTGCCTGATGGAATTTTGTCTTCCAGTGATAGATCCGTAACCGTGGCTAGTGTGCTGGGATTTGACACCTCTACGGTGTAGGTTATTTCTGATCCCAGTTCAACAACAGAGGGAGAAGCTAGCTTTATAAGCTCCAGACTTCCGTGATAAATTTTCACTGATACTTTTTCAGAATCTTCAATGGTGCCTTTGCCTGTAATGGTTGCCATGTTCTCTATTACGGTACCCTCTTCGAGATCGTTGTCTGCAGTACATTTAAAGGTAATTTCAACGGTTTCAAGCGGGTTGAGCGAGTCGAACTCTATCAGAAGTATTCTTTCTTCGTTAATGAATGAATACGAAGCCTCTTTTGAAAACTCTACGTCGTATGGTGCTGAAAGAATTGGGGAGATAGGATCACTGACAACTATTTTTCCTGTCTGATTCTCAGACTCGTTCTTAACTAAAAGTTGGAAGCGAACTTCAGCCCCCGGTAGAACCAAAGTGTCTGAAAGAACCGTCTTGGATATGTTCAGCTTGTCAGATTTTTTTATTTGTGGAATTATGTCAATCGTTCTATTCT
Source organism: Kosmotogaceae bacterium (assembly GCA_049975465.1). Classification (GTDB taxonomy): domain Bacteria; phylum Thermotogota; class Thermotogae; order Petrotogales; family Kosmotogaceae; genus JASMTM01. The sequence goes on from JBNGCV010000062.1 coordinate 5,444, forward strand.
CTTCACCGTTCATAACGGTCTTAGGTATAAACTTAAAGCCCTTCTCTGAATTGTCGCCACTAACGCCTTCAGGTATCATTACCTCAAGAATAATATCTACATGCTCTCCGGGATCAACGACTCCGATATCAACGTAACCGCTTTCGTCTGTATCTGTAAGAAGAACTCCCTTATCGTTCTTGAAAACGAAACCCCAATCGTCAAAAGTAAAATTTGCACTCTCTATTAACAAATCCATGACACCGGGAGTATTGCCATCATTCTTTAACGTATGTCTGAAGACAATTGTATCGCCATCGTAAGAGGTTACGGTGCTAACCGTTGTGTCTTCGAGAGTCATCTCTGGAGCATCAGGGTATCCATAGGGACCTAAAAGAGGCATTCCTATAGCCGGGATATTGAAATCAACCATATTTGTTTCTGAGTCCCACACCGTGCCAAGTCTTGAATAGGATAAACTGGCGGTATTATAGCGCTTACCTGGGGAAACATGGCGGGGAAAAAAGACATCGAAAGAAACTTCCAAAGTCATGCCAGGATTTACTTGACTGAATGTAAGCTCAAAACCTTTTATATCTTCATCGTTCTGAGGAGGATCTGTTGACCAGGCGGAACCCTCAAAATAACGTATAGAGAAATCTTGGTTTGAAACAAAGGAAGTGGGATCGAGTATTCCATCGATAACATTCCCATTATAATCTATAAAGTCTCTCAATATAACACTGTCAATCTCGAATTCAGAGTTGTTCCTAAGACTTATAGTAAAAGATTGTGAGGTTCCTGGCATTACGGTCTCCAAGAGTCTTGACTTAACGGAAGAGAGGATCTCCTGTTCCTCAATATTTATAAGAGCTATATTGTTATCATCGATATTGCCGACTGGATCTTCTCCTACTATATTTATATATCCTCTGTCTGTTAATTCCCCTGCTTTTTCAATAATAACCCTTACTTTAATCTTTTTTGAACCATCAATTTCAAGATCTATACTATCTATAGGTGTTTCAGCCTGTTGTTTAAAGTTTTCATCGCCCTCGTTAAGATATATCCCAATAACCCTGAGGGTCGGCATTCCAGACGGGCCGTCTTCGAAGATCTGGGACGTGGTTAGGGAAATTGTTGTAGGGCTGTTCCCGTAATTTCTTACCACATAATCCAGATCAACGGTACCACCTACCTCGCCTTCTCTCTCCTGACCTGGATTCTTGAAGGTACCGTCTGGTTTTATTGTAAAACCATACACAGGCAGAACGGTTGTTAAAACCTTATCTGAATGAACTGTAATATGAACACCATCGCCATCTCTATACCTGGCAGAGGCGAAGTTTTCTATCTTAAAACCAGCAGGTGGTGCCGATAAGATTATTGTTGCCAAAAATATCAATATGATTGGTATTAAGCACTTGCCGCGCACCAAATCACCTCTCTATTCCTCACCTCTGGGATCTCTAATAGCTTAAATGTGAGATCTCAGAGATGAAGAACCATGGCCCGAAGGCCATGGTTAATGAGAATGTTACTCATCAATTAAAACAGGGAAAACAACCGTTCCTGAGTAACCTGAAACAATGTCTCCAATTTCCCACTTAATTGTGGTTACTGATCCAAGATTGTTTTTATCAAATGTTACCCAATCCTCCCAAGTTACGCCGTAATCGGTACTCACCTGAGACGGTTCGGTGAAGTTCGCGTTGTTTACTATGTCAGGATGAAGTGATGTATAGAAAGGAATCGTGTCGTAGATGACCAAATCCCTTATAGGTTCCGTTCCAACATCGGCATAGGTTATTGTGTAGATAAGCTGTTCACCTGGTTCTGCTTCAGTCTTGTCTACTTCTTTCTCTAGAGTAACCTTCTCTGAAACAACAACTGTTATGTCTATCACAGTTGCTGTAACATCTGGATAACCTACAACCTCTGCCCTCAAATAAGCAACATCGGTGACTCCAAGTGGTTCATCACTCGGTACTTCCAGTCTGAATATGCCGGTTATGCTCTCACCAGGCTGTAGTGTCCAGGTATCATCAAGACTGACAGGATTACCATTATACAGGAAGGTGATGTTCCAACCCCTGGTAGAGGTCGGATCGAGCGTAACTACAACTTCGACATTACCAGTGTTTGTAAGAGTATGCTCGTAGTCAATATTCTGCCCGGGTACTGCTGATCCATTTCTGGATGGTAATAGTGTAATTGATCGGACAGCGTTCACTGTTATTGTGTTGATTTGAGAATCCTCCACACTAGGTCTTGTCAATGAAGTGGCAAAGAATTCTACCTGTTCGGACTCCCCAGTGTAAAGAGCGTCTCCGGGAACAGTTACCCTTGCGATGATCCTAATACCGCTATTTGCATCAATTTGACCGGTGTTCGTAATCGGTATCATCTCATCTGGATCGAGAACTCCGTTTCCGTTGGTATCGATATAGAACCTCACCGTATAGCCCGCCGGAAGATCGGCCGAGAGGCTGAAAGTGTCGGCAGCATCGGAGTTGTTTACAACGTCCAGAGGGAAATAGGCATAAGATCCGGGATCGGCGTTCTTGTTTACCGAATTCTTATCCACATCAATGTCCGTGGCCGTTCCAGACATATTTCCGATAGCTACGGACGGGAAGGTTATTGGCTCGACCTTGTCTGTGGTTGTATCAGAAGCGACTGGAGATATCGAAGAGATCGCTCTCACAAGAGCGGTAATCGAGGTGACGTTCAAATTAATATCTGCGGGTATGAAGATCTTGACTGTAACGTCGAAGGTTCCTCCCGGTGCAAGCGGACCGGTGTCCTGCATCCCGTTGTCGTCGCTATCGGGTAGCGGAGTCAGGTTCTCGGTGAAGAAGGAGATAGCGACAACACTATCGAGGCCGGCAGGAAAAACCTCGGCGATTGTTATGTTTATTATGTCTGT
>JBNGCV010000063.1:0-8296 GCA_049975465.1 Kosmotogaceae bacterium
GAATAAAAGAACACCAAAAAGAAAAAGCGGAAAAAACGAAAGTATATTGGTCATTGCAAAATGACAAATGGCAGAATAGAAGAAGACGAATGGATAAGGAATAAACTCCACGAAATATACAGCGAAAATAATCCACTAAAGCCAGAATACTATGTAAAACTATTAGGCAGCGTAAAAATGAGTGCTTACTTTCTAAAAGAGTGCAAAGTAATAATAAACCACAAGAAGCTACACCGATTGAGGAAAGAACTAGGATATGTAAGAAGATACAGAAGAAGACACACCCATCCTGTGAGACGTTCAACACAGCACAAGATAAACAGTGCAGGGATAATATGGGAGATAGACATAAAGTTCATACCAACGATAGAAGATGGGAATGTGGCATTACTGGATATAATAGATGTTTATTCCAAAGAAATAGTGGGATCCTACATAGGTAAAAGTTGCACCAGTAAAGACGTAGTGAGAATAATTAGCGAAGCTATACTTTACCAGGAATCGGTACCCAATATAATACGCAGTGACAATGGAAGTCAGGTCAAATCTATATGCTGTAGAGAAGCAGTGGAAGAGTTGGGAATAATGCATGAATTTGGAATAAAGCATCATCCTGATTCCCAGGCATATATTGAAGCACAGCATTCCAACATACAAAGAGAGTTCATGGCGTTAAACATATTCAAAAATGCTGAAGATGTATTCATTAAGTACCGGGTATACATGTATTTTTACCATTACTTAAGACCACATGGATCTTTAAATTATGAAACCCCAATGGCTTACAAGGGAAATGGTAATAATTCAAAGATAATCATAGTAAAAAGGTGATTGTTCTTGTTCCGTGTCCAATTTTAGGGGGTCAGAACGTTGGCACAATACAACCCACAACGTACCACGTACAACGTTTTCTGATTCGTTGAACCTTCGATGGACGCTGTTTTGTTCTCGGGTTCTCGGACTCTCGTCTTTTCGGTTTTTCTCGTTTTTTAACTCGAAACGGTATTTAACACGTATACTTACAATACAGGAGGTATATATGAGGGGATTCAAAAAACCAAATGTGGTTATCAGCAGGTGTCTCGGTTTTGAGTCCTGCAGATATGATGGACAAATTATTTCCAGCAAGTTTGTTGATAAACTGAAAGATCATATTCACAGTATAACTCCATGCCCTGAAGTGGATATTGGACTGAGTACTCCGAGGGACTCGTTAAGAGTTGTAAAGAAAAACGGTTCACTTAGCTTTGTTCAAACAAATACAGAAAAAGATCTTACTGAAGAAATCACTAAATATGCGAACAGTTTTCTAAATGATCTAGAAGATGTTGATGGGTTCATCATGAAGGAAGGATCTCCATCCTGTGGTTTCAAAAGTGTTAAATATTATCCCGGATTAGAGAAAGTAGCATCGAACAGTAAAGGCCCTGGTTTCTTTGGAGGAGCTATCTAAAAGCGGTTTCCTCAACATCCTATTGAAAATGAAGGGAGACTTAGAAATTTCAATATTAGAGAACACTTTTTGACAAGACTGTTTTTAATGCCAGAAATAAGAGAACTTAGAGTAGACAGCACAATCAAAAAGTTGGTTAACTTCCAGAGCAGGAACAAACTCTTATTAATGGCGTATAATCAAAATCTCATGAGAAAACTTGGTAGATTAGTTGCTAACAATGATGATGATCCTGTGGAAGAACTGGTTCAAAAATATATTGAAAGATTTATGCTGGCAATCAATCACACTCCTAGATATACGTCAAATATAAATGTTTTTATGCACGCTCTGGGATATTTTAAAGATGTTCTTAAAACAGAAGAAAAAGCGTTCTTCCTTGATGCTTTAGAAAGCTATAGAAAAGGAAAGGTTCCACTGAGTGTTCCTTTATATCTGATTAAATCTTATATTGTCAAGTACGATAACGATTACTTGAAATCTCAAACCTTTTTTGAACCCTACCCTGAGGGACTGGTAGAAATAACAGATTCTGGAAAAGGCAGATAGTTTTCTAAAATAAAAATCAGAAAAGTTTATTTATGAACTCAAAGCACTTTTAAAGTTACAAGTGCACTCAGTATAGAGCATCATTCATTTGAAGTACAATAAAGTTTATGTTTATAAATAAATCTTTTAAATTTTCTCCATTTAGCAGAGGATGAGATTTTTGGTTATCATAACCGGACAATTAATAATTAACATTCTCAGTATTTTTACCTCTCCCGAACATAGTGATTACTGAGCTTTATTATATTTAGATATAACATAAATAATTATAGGTAAATAGTATCCTTTATGTTTTTTTGAGTTCATCTTTCCTGAAATCCATGATTATTCCAGGTAAATATTTATTGTGAAGGAAAATGCTCTATGATATTATATTCATATATTCGTATATATGAATATATGGAGGTATTTATGGCCAATCGTAAATTAGATATTTTTAGTAAATATCTTTCAATTTGTGTAGCAGCTGCAATGATATTAGGCTCAATTTTGGGCAATGTTTTCCAGGGTTTTTCTGAAACTTTGGGTAGCTGGCAACTCGCCAATGTTTCTATACCAGTTGCTTTTGTACTTCTATTTATGATGTTTCCCATAATGCTAAAGATTGATATTGAAGAAATTACTAATGTAAGGAAAAATTCTAAACCACTATCAATGACTTTAGTAATAAATTGGGCCATAAAACCATTTACAATGGCTTTAGTTGCCTGGCTTTTTATTAAGGTGTTTTTTGGTCCACTGATTGGTGATGGTTTGGCGAATGAATATGTCGCCGGAATGATTCTTCTGGGGTTGGCCCCTTGCACAGCTATGGTGCTTGTGTGGACATACCTGGCTAAAGGTAATATTAACTATGCCCTTGTTCAAGTATCAGTTAATGATCTAATAATACTTTTTCTCTTTGCTCCTTTAGGCAAAATACTCATAGGTATTTCAACAGGTTTTCCAGTACCCTTCATGACTATATTCTGGTCTGTAGTATTCTATGTTGCAATACCTCTTGTCTTAGCTGTTATAACAAGGAGATTTGTTCTGAACTCTAAGGGTGAGAAATACCTTAAAGAAAAAGTTATTCCAAGATTTGATCCTTTTACAAAAGTAGGGTTATTACTAACTCTAGTTCTGGTATTTATGTTCCAGGGGAGAACTATTTTAGAAAATCCTTTGCATATTCTGCTTATTGCGGTCCCCCTAATTATTCAAACCTATTTAATTTTCTTTATAGGTTATGTGGGAGCAAAAACATTAAAAATTAATTACCCTGAAGCTGCACCATCAACATTTATAGGAGCATCGAACTTCTTTGAACTTTCAATTGCAGTAGCACTAATTCTATTCGGAATGAATTCAGGGGCAGCTCTAGCAACGGTCGTTGGTGTGCTCGTAGAAGTGCCTGTAATGTTATCTCTTGTTGCTATAATGAAAAAGAAAAAATCTCAGTTTTATTTCCCGAATCAACAAAGGAAGGTGTAAAAAATGATAACAACAAAACTTGAATTAGTTGAACTGCTTAAATGTCTTTCTGATGAAATTAATCTAAAAATTCTGTCATACATAAGAATATATGAAGAGCTTTGTGTTTGCCAATTTGAAGATTTGCTCGAAATTCCACAACCAACTATATCCAGACATTTAAAAACTTTGTATACAGCGCAAATAGTGACTGTTAGAAAAGAAGGCAGATGGCACTATTATAGCCTTAACAACCTTCCTGGTTTCGTTCAAGAAGTTCTTGATCTGGCAATTGAGAGATACAATATTAAAAAAGATGGATCTTTGAAAAAATGCAAAACAAGGTAATAAGCATAAAATGAATTAATTTAAGGAATTATAAAAAGTATGCAGTACGACTTTGCAATAAAATTTTGTTATTAAAAGTAAAGAAATAACTTTCAAGGAGGAAAACCGTTGGATCTTAAAAAAATACTCACTATTGGACTATTATTTTTTGTTGTAATTAGCATTGCTTATTTTATTTACGATGAAATGAGATTGGTTTCTAATTCAAGTAACATTCAAAAAGCTGAAAACGATCAATCAAAAATAGATAAATCAGATGTTAATGACTACATGATTGTGTATTATTTCCACGGGACCCAACGCTGCCATGAATGTTTGGAGATGGAAGCTTACATTAAGGAATGTCTCGAAACTTATTTTTCTCAAGAACTGGCTGAAGGGACAATCAAGTTGGAAGTTGTTAATATTGATTATCGGGAAAATCAGGATTATATTGACAAATATTTCATAATGTACAATTCAGTTATTTTACAGAATTTCGACGACAAAGAATCCACTGATTGGAAATACCTTGATGAAGCCTGGAATCTGGTAAACAACAAAAAAGAATTCATTGATTTCATTCGAGAAGAAGTCGAGCAATTTAAGGCGGTGGACTAATTGGATAATCTTTTTCTATCGTTATTATCTGCTTTATGGTTTGGTATTCTAACTTCAATTAGTCCATGTCCACTAACCACAAATATTGCTGCCGTTTCTTTTATCAGTAGAAATATTAAAAGCCCTGTGAAATCAATAACTTCTGGTGTTTTATATACGATTGGACGTATGTTCACTTATGTGATTATTGGTTCTATTATAGTTTCAAGTTTGACCCTTGCACCGAGGATATCAATCTATCTTCAAAAATATATGGGTAAGCTTATAGGCCCAATAATGATAATAGTTGGGCTATTTTTACTTGAAGTGTTGAACATCAATACTAAAGGAAAGAATATAGATGCTGAAAAACAGGAAAAGATTAAAAAACAGGGTCTTTTTGGAGCTCTATTCCTCGGTTCATTGTTTGCTTTGAGTTTTTGCCCAATTTCTGCAGCGTTATTTTTTGGTAGTGTTATCCCTTTAGCAATAGAAGAACAATCAAGAATTTTCATTCCTGCTATTTATGGTATAGGAACGGGAATACCTGTATTATTGATTGCCATCACTTTAGCTTTTAGTGCAAAAATGGTTGCCAAAATGTTTAAGAAAATCAACCAATTTGAATATTGGGCCCGTACTATTACAGGTGGCTTTTTTATTATTTTGGGTATCTATTTCAGCATAATAAGGATTTTTATGTAACAATTCTATCCTCATTTGGTATTTCATTATTCAAAAAATAGAAGAAATATTTGTTTTCTAATAAAAGAAGCCTTCCAGAAGGAAGGCTTCTTGATTAAACAAAGAACAGTTTATTCGTCGGTATAATCATCTTGATCCCTTATTATGATTTTCCATCCATATGTATTTTCGACGAATCCAATCACCTCTTCGATAGTATCTCCCACAGAGAGGCTATCTAACCAATCTCTGACATCTGAATCAAAACTATATATGGTTACAGTTTCTGTACTTCCGTTAGATACATCAACATTGTGGTGAGTATCTGCAGCTTCTTCAACATTAACGTCAGTTAGCTTCACCAATTCATAGTTGTATTCCTGTCCAACTGATTTGTTAATTTCAGTATCTGCTGGAAAGTTCTGAATTTCCACTTCAAATCCTTCATCTACTTTTTCAACATCAGATGCATTATCAATAAGAAGTTCATAGTTGTCATAATAATAAGTTACAGTTCCTTCCGCTGTTACAACATCTCCTCGTTTTAATGTAGTTCCAGCAAAGGCTCCAAATTTGAAGATCTTTATACCAGCAGTTCCATTCTGTACAACTAAATAGTTGTCGTATATATAGGTAATTACACCAGCAATTTCTGCACCAATATCATTATCTGATGCATCTCTTTCATCTAATACGTCCTGAATAGGATATTCATCTAGTGCTTTTTGACCATCGCTGGGGAATGTTGGTGGAAACCAACTCGGACAGCCTGCAAGTACCAGTAATAGTGTTGCTACTGAGAATACTAATAATAACTTTTTCACAAAGAACACCTCCTAATTTTTTATTTTGAGCTCAAAGGGAGCTCTCAAAAGTATTTTTGGTTTATCATTCTCTTCCCAGATTTCTCCAAAGACTTTTATGATTTTTCCATCGTAATTTGCGAAATCTGCATCATCTGAAAAGAACAAACTTTTTTCTTCTTCTCTTATTTCAACCACTGCATATGTGCTATGCAAACTGTTCTCATTACCATAATCAACTTTGAATTCAATCCAGATGACTTTACCTAGATAGTCTGTAAGCTTGCTATTAACAACCGAAGCATCGAATGATTCTGTATTGTATTTTGCGAAAAGACCTTTTCTTTTTTCATAAGCATTATAATAAGCTTCTTTGAAATCTTCAGAGTGATGAGCTGTATCGTTATAAGTTAATGGTCTTGCCAACCCATTTTCAATAATCTCTTCATTTATAAACACACCATTTCTTGTGTAGACGTATGCCAGTACGCGATCGTAGTAATCAGTTCCGTAAACTTCCAGTCTTACTTCATAATCTGAAGTTTCAATAAGTGTTCTGTTGAGTTCATATGCTTCTTCACCGTACTCTCCAAAAGGCTTTGAACCTGGGTTGATTTCAGGCGTATCTATTCCTATGTATCGTACAGATACCTTATCAAGGAGTCCGTCATCATCAGTGTCGTACATAACCCTTATTGTGTCACCATCTATCACAGAGATAACATTAACAAATACACTTCGTGTTGATGTACACCCAGAGAGAATTACTACTAATAATATTAGTGCTGAAAAGAGGGATTTCTTTGAGAAAATTTTACTCATTTTTATTTTGTTAGTTATCAGCCAAAATGATATCATTCTGTGAACGAGGCAATATTTCCCATTCTCCCTGATATTGTGCAACAATACCTAAAACAGTTACTTCATCTCCATAAGAGAGTTTGTCTAGAGATATATTTGTTCCTTTTTTAAGATAAATCTTGATCTGATTCCCTTCGTTTTTCAGCATGAAAGAGTATTTTTCAACAGAAGACACTTCTCCTTTTATTTTTACCATTGCAGATTCGTATTCCCCGCTAAATACTTCAAGAGCTGTAACATTTATTATAGGTACTTCATCATTTGAGGAAATTACCTCTACATTGTTAACAACTATTTCAATAGTTCCATAATATTCTTTTAGGTAACCCTTTATTATTACTTTATCTCCTCTTTTTAGACCTTCTGTCATATTACCCCATACCATATAGCCACCTGTTTTATCAACGACATATGTCACATTTTCATCAAGTCTTCCAGCGTCAGTGGCAATTATACCTTTAACTGTTACATCATCACCCAAATTTGAGTTGTTTTTAATTTCAGCTATACTTGGATAGCTCTCTTCTTTAACGATAGGTTCTTTCTTGAGTAAACCTGCGAATACATTTTCAAAATCTATTGTGAAATAATTGGAGTAGTTCAGTTCGATTCTTTGAGCTCCTGATAGTCCGCCATCACAATCTCCATTTGAAAGTATCAACTCTAAATCACCGTAAGTAATTTTTGTTCCAAAATTGCTTCGTATTGAATTCCAATCAAAGAAAGCTCCTATAGCAAGATCAGAGTTGAGATTATAGTTTAAGTAAGTGTTTAAAACCCACTGAGATCCTTTATTTGGATCTCCAAAATCGAAGTCTATGTTCCATGAACCCTGCTTAGCATATTGGAAACCACCAGAAAGCTTATTCCACTCGAACAAAGTTCCTACAAGAAAAGTTGGATTAGAGAAATATGTTCTTGGAGCTGAAAACAGAGATTCACCATAAAATGCTACCGAACCAAATACATCAAACTTGGCAGTACTCAGTTCAAATTTATAGCTTCCATCCAGCGAGAGATCATAATTGGCACCTTTCTTTGAAAAATAGATCGAACTATTGAGTTTTTCTGCATTGTAAGATAACATCCCACCAAATTCGTTTCGCTCTTCATAAGTGTTGTAATTGTATCTACCTAATATCTTGAAGTCACTGAAATTATACGATGCTTCGAGACCCAAATTGTAGTCATAAAATCCGCCTACTCTTAACATGTTAATCTTTCTCGTATTGTAATGCTTAGATCTAAAATTACCTGCAATTACTTCAAACTGATCTCCGTAATAATACAGATAATATAATCTAGGAATTACCAAACTCATGGACCCTAATGAAATAGTATTGTGATCAAGGGTAAGATAATCTTCTACCCTCAAACCAATATTTTCAAAAGGCTCAACTGTCAAATAAACAATTGGGAAAATTTCACTGTTGCCAGTTTCAAGATCCATTGTATAAAATGTTAATGTACTAAGGTCAGCTTTTGCAAATAAGAATAACGCCATTAGAATTACCATGAAAAGCAGAACTAACCTTCTCATTTCCACACCTCCCAAGAATAATAAGAC
>JBNGCV010000064.1:0-8260 GCA_049975465.1 Kosmotogaceae bacterium
ATTAAATATCTTAAGGCAGATTTCTTATACAGGAATAATCGCTCTTGGAATGACTTTTGTAATCATATCAGGAGGAATTGATCTATCCGTTGGATCAATGACAGCACTCGTAGGTGGTGTCTCAATATTAAGTCTCAATAGTGCTATGTCAGCATTTGGAGAAGTCCAGGCCATTATTATCTCAATCATAGTAGCAATAGTATTTGGTGCTGCACTTGGCGCAGCTAATGGAGTTCTAGTATCCAAGGGTGGTATTGCTCCTTTCATTGTAACCTTAGGTACCATGGCCATTTATAGATCTCTAGCCTTGTATATCGGAGAGGCAGGTGTATTTAGGTCTCAGAGTTATATGTATCCAGAAGTGGGTATGGGGAGATTTCTTGGTATTCCATACCCCGTATTGGCAATGTTTGGCATTGCTGCATTTTTTAGTTTACTTTTAAGAAAAACGAGATTTGGTAAGTACACTCGAGCAGTTGGTTCTAATGAAAAAGTAGCGAAGTATTCCGCGATAAAAACTAATTTTGTTAAATTTTCTACTTATATGTTAGTTGGCGCTTCTGTTGGTGTTTCAGCAATCTTTCTTTCATCAAGACTAAACTCAATCAGTTCAACCAATGGTGGTCAGGGGTATGAGTTAGATGCTATTGCTGCAGTTATCATTGGTGGAACAACACTTTCAGGTGGGAGTGGAACTATATGGGGAACTATAATCGGTGCTTTTATTCTGGGTATTATTAATAACATGCTTAACATGCTTGGAGTTTCACCTTACTTGCAGGGAACAGTTAAAGGTCTTGTAATTATTGGTGCTGTATTAATTCAAAGAGGTAGAAGAAATAAATAAAGCCCCAACCCAACGGGCTTTACAAAACCAAATGGAGGTGACTTTACGTGAAAAAGGTTTTAGCATTGTTAATGATTTTTAGCTTTATTTTCGCCGGTTTTGCGATGGCGGAAAACTACAAAATTGGAGTAGCCATCCCCAGTGCTGATCATGGCTGGACTGGTGGCATTGTCTGGTGGGCAAGAGAAGCAATAGCAGATTGGGAAGAGAAGACAGATAATATCGAATTCTTCCTGACTACTGCTCATTCACCAGCAGAACAGGTTAGTGACGTTGAAGATCTTATGATTAGAGGTATCGATGCTCTTGTAATCCTTGCACATGATTCTGCACCACTAACACCAATTGTCAAAGAAGCTTATAACAGAGGTATTTACGTTGTTTCTGTTGACAGAGGTTTGACAGAACCAGTTCAAGATGTCTATATAGCTGGAGATAATCCTGGATTGGGAAGAGTTTCCGCTCAGTGGCTTGCAGAAGAAATGAATTATAGCGGGAAGATAGTGGTTCTCGAAGGTATTCCATGTGTCATTAATACTGAAAGAGTAGGAGCTTTCATGGAAGTAATGGAACAGTACCCGGACATTGAAATACTTGATTCACAGCCAGCATATTGGCAGACAGAAAGAGGTCTGGAGATAATGGAAAACTATCTCCAAAAATATCCTGAAATCGACGCTGTTTGGGCACAGGATGACGACGTTCTAAAAGGTGTTCTCCAGGCTTACAGAGAATCCGGAAGAGATGATATTGATATCATGCTTGGTGGAGCAGGAAGCAAAGATATTGTCAAGATGATCATGGATGGCCATCCTCTCGTAAGAGCGGATGTAACATATCCACCGTCAATGATTGCATCAGGAATTACACTTGCTGTATATGGAGTTCAGGGTGAACCAATCCCTGGTTTCTATCAGGGTAAGATTCCATCCGAAATAATTCTTGCAGCTGAGCTAGTTACAAGAGAAAACGCAGAAGAATACTACTATCCTGATTCACCGTTCTAATCTAAGTAAAATATAGTAAAAACCGGAGAGTTTAGCTCTCCGGTTTTTTTATTGTATTGGCATATATGTTTTATAATATGTTAGTTAAGAAATTACATTAATTGAGGAGTTCATTGTGAAGATTATAAGGATAGTTATCGGAATTTCGTTATTTTTACTGATACTTCTTCTTTTTTATGTTGCTATTTCTCCGTCAGGCTTTATTTTCGATGAAACCTGGATTTTAGAACGCGAAGGATCAAAAGAAGAAATCACGATTCCTTTTCATACAAATATAGATAAGCCTGGTTTAATTGTTTTTTATAAAGACTTCCCCAAAGTTGAAGGTAATACGCTCGTCTTGCCAAGAGTTTCAAACCATGGTATGAAAATATATGTCAATGATGTTCTGGTGGAACAAATTGGTAGCTTCGATCATCCTACCGCCAATACATGGAATGCAATGCACATGATAACCTTTGATCCGATTTTGCTTAAAGAAACAAACACACTGAAAATTGAGATGAACTGTCTTTACGAAGCCGGAATTCACATAAAACCTTTCATAAACGATTACGAAGATGTCTCAGTAGGTGTGTTCTTTTTCAATTTCCTAAATAACCATATTTATATGGTGGCTTTCGGTGGAGCAATTGTAATTGGAATAATACTTCTAATAGTTGGAATATCATTTGGCGATTTAAAAAGAGCATATGTTTTTATGGCGTTGGCAGCATTTTGCGCGGGTATTTATTTGTTCGATTTTCAACTGAGAGCTTCAACGGGGTCTGTCTTCGCTTTTATAATATTTGAAAAGGTAATGTTCACTTGTTCTTTTCTTTCTTCTACTTTTTTACTTGCAGGTACAGAGTATTACATTTCAAAGAAACCCAGATACTACAAGTATATTTTTCCTCTTGCTTTAATACTAATCATTGTTCTTCTTTTGCAACCAGATTTATTGCGACTCAACAGGTTCGTAAATTATGCCAATTTAATTCATGTATTAAACACCGCTTTGATATCCTTTTTGGTCTTTACAAAAAAGAAAATCTATCTTTTTATACCAACAACGTTTCTACTTACTTCTATTGTTTTCTCGGTTCTAATATTAATTCCGGGGATACCACTTTTGTATAACGAAGCTAATTTTGTGCTTGTTGGATATTCGGTATTTTTCTCCTCAATAGGTTTTGGACTTGCCCTGGTAGAAACATACAGGGATTTGCATAAGAGAGTTGAAAAAACTCACCTCCGTTCGCTAAAAGATCCTCTAACAGACGCTTATAATAGAGGATTTCTGCAAGAATTCATACCTGATCCAAATGATCTTTTCGTATTGACAGATATCGATCATTTTAAAAAGATAAATGATAAATACGGACACGATAAAGGTGATGAAGTACTTAAAAAATATGTTGAAACAATAATGGATAGTATCAGGAGTAATGATTTTGTAATTAGATACGGTGGAGATGAATTCTTAATAATTCTACGAAACTGCTCAGAGGAGACAGGACATATAATTATTGACCGTATCGCTCAATCCCTAAACATTTATCGCGACTTTGTATTGCGAATATCATATGGTATAGCACGTTACAGTGATACTGTTGAAAAAACTATAAGCGAAGCAGATAAAAAAATGTACAGCATGAAAGGTAAATAAGGCTTTTTTTAATTCATAATATTAATTCCTAACAGTTTTAAATTACCTTTTCTAGATAATGGCTTTTAGCATTCTATTATTACTATTAATTTGGTTAGAACGGACTACACAAGCTCTCATCAGTTTATCTATAATATTCATTTGCGTTAGAATTTCTTTAGGGAGGGGTTTCTTTGAGAGCTTACTGTGGAATAGAATGTCTTGAATGTCCTGTTTTTATTGCCACTCAATTAAATGACGAAAAATTGAGAGAAGAAACTGCCGAAAAATGGGGAGAAGATTTCGGACTTGATTTGAATCCTGAAGATCTGGTTTGCAATGGTTGTGAATCCGAAAAAGTGTTCTATTTCTGTGAAAACTGTCCTTTTAGGGCTTGTTGTAAAGAAAAAGGGATAAAAAATTGTGGGGAGTGTGAGGATTATCCCTGTGAGCAGTTGGATAGATTTTTGAAGCCTTTGCCTGATGCAAGAGCCTATCTCGATAAGATTCATGAAAGAGTATTTGAAAAATAAAAAGTGCGCTCTTTCCGAGCGCACTAATATATATTATACCACGAAAATTCAATTCAGTCAATATTTTACTATATAATTCATTATTAACATATATACCAAGCTATGTTTTTTCAGAGAACTTAATGTTATTGTGTATTAGCTTTTTGGATGAACTTCTATTTTTGAGGGGAAGGTTTTCCAGTAATACTTCAAGAACTACTGATTATATTAGGTTATTTTCGTTCTCAGTAATTAATTTATTTAATTGCTTTACAGTATTTATGCCTGTTTATTCTACGATAAAAACAGGAATTTAAGATGCTGTACAAATAAAAACTTGGATCATTGATGTACATATTATCGAAAAGCTTTCATATTGTTTTTTCCTGCAGTGCAGCCTGGGATTTAAATTTCTTCATTTCTTTCAAGAAGAATATCATGGTAACACCGAAAGCTGAGAAATCTGCTATGGGGAAAGAAATCCAAATGCCATTCAACCCGAAAAAATTGGGCAATATAAGGATAAGCGGTATTAAAAATAGAATCTGTCTGGACATTGATAGCAACAAAGCTGGTAATGCTTTGCCCAGGGCTTGAAACATACCTGCTCCAATTACCTGAAAACCAATAAAGGGCAGTAGAAGTCCCACTATTCTTATAGTTTTCACTCCCTGTTCCAATAACATTTCATCATTACTAAACATGCTTAAAAGAGCTGTAGGGAACAGGTATATGACAAGGAAAGCACCAATTGAAATAACGCTTGCCCAAAATGTGGATAATTTTATGGCCTTTATAGCACGGGGAATTTTGTTTGCCCCGTAATTGAAACCCAGTATTGGCATAAAACCCTGATTTATTCCAAACATTGGCATTAAAAAAACCATGAAAAGACGATTTATAACACCAAAAACAGCCACTGAAATGTCACCACCATAACTTATCAGCAGGTTATTCATAATTACTCCCAAAACGCTTCCTGCAATTTGTCTTGCGAAAGCAGAAGAACCAATCGCGAAGGATTCCCTAATTATTAATTTATCAGGTTTTAAATGCCTCAATTTTATGGAGACTAAGCTCTTTCCTTTAATAAAATAAACCAGCAAATACAAAGATGTTACTGATTGAGCTATAACGGTCGCTATTGCAGCACCACGTACACCCATATCAAAAACAAATATCATAATAGGATCCAATATGATATTTAGTATTGCCGAAATAAGCATTGTGTACATTGCAATCTTTGCATTTCCTTCTGCCCTAACGATATTGTTAGTAGCCATAGCAAAAGAGAAAAAAATCGTTCCAAACAATATTACACTGAGATAATCAGAAGCATAGGGCAATATGGTTGGACTCGCTCCCAGGATTTTCAATAAAGGTTCAAGAAAAACAGTACCCGTTATGGCCATTACAACCCCGAAGAATATTACAACGACAATCACATTACCAGCAGTGTGATTGGCTTTTTCGTTCTCTGAAGCTCCCAAACTTCTCGAAATTATCGAAGCTCCACCGATACCAATGAGCATGGCAAAAGCCATAACAAAAATTTGCATGGGAAAAGATATGGAAACACCCGCAATTCCAAGTGGACCCACTGCCTGACCAACAAATACCGTATCCACGAAATTGTAAAGGGATTGAACGAGCATCCCAATCATTGCAGGAATAGATAGTTTGAATAGTAGTTTACCTACACTTTCATCGCTTAACATCTTCTGTCTGTCCATGAAACACCTCAAAATAGTTTTCTAAATATATTACCACAATTAGTTTACATGCACTACTCTGTCCAGAAGCTTTTCACATAACAGTTCAAATTCAGGTTATAATATTAATGAATACACCAGGATTAAGGGGGAAATTATGGATTACTTGAATGCTAGAGTTGAAAGAGCTTTTCAAACAAGGACATCTGCCATTGGTCCAGAAGCAGAACAGCACTGGGAATACTGGCTAAGAGAGCTGGAAACAGAAAGAAAGATAACACTGATCGATCCCACAAAGAGAGATGCTCCCTTTGCTTCTGAAGGTGACATAATAATGGATGTACCTGTTCAATGGGAGGAAAAGGATTTAGCAGTTTTGCTGAATGATAACTTCATTGTAGATAAGAACAAATCCTGACTCTCTATTCTTGGTTATTTTAGAGTAAAAATTACCAGAAGTTAACCAAAATCAAACCGCCAAAAATAGCTAAAAGTACACTTGCAAGGGTTCCTATTAAATAGTATTCTGCAAAATCTTTATCTGAAAGATTTTTAAATCTTGCCAGCGATTTAGCGGCAATTACAAAGGCGATCGATGGTATATTGTTTGTTATAAACAAGGTTAATACGATTATTCGCTCGAAAATCCCTATTACCTTTCCCGTTTTAACATTTTCTATATTGGTAGCTGCGTTGAATGTTCTTTTTACGGTCTCAGTATCGTTTCTGTAAATATAATCAAAGAGCTTTCTCATAAATACAGCTCCACCAAAAACAACATAAAGATATATAATAAGTATAAGAATTACTCTTTCGGTAGGCAGTTGACCGATGTTTATTCCTGTATAACTGGATATATTTTTGGTTATGTTCAAAAAAACGTCTGTCAGTTTAAAACTAAACAGCGGAATAATCAAGACAATTGTCGCCAGATGAATTAACTGATCTATGATTAGAGCGAATAGCCCTCTTTTTTGCGGATTTCCCTTTACAGAAATCGTCTTTAGTATGTCAACGAGTATATGTATTATGGATACCACAAGCGCGAACTGAATTACCACTGATAGTTCATAGGGCATCAAGAATAAAATCATCACAATGAAAGTGACCAACCAGTGAAGAAATAATCCTTTCAACCTGAGTTCATTCTTGTTTTCTACGATATTATCGGTCTGGAATACAAAATCTGTTAGCACATGTGACAAAATTGCCAATCCTAAAGAAATCACAGAATACCTCCACATATTTCAATTTAAATTGCTTTAATTTAAATATTTAAAGTTAATATACTTTAAATAGCAAAAATAAAGTTAATATGCTTTAGTTTTAAAATTGTTCTTCGGGAAGCTCTTTAAGCAATAATTCGAGTTTTTCTTCTGCTTCCCTTATTACGCTCCATTTTGCGCTGCTGCAGTGTTGTTGTATGTTTTGTATGGTGCTTCCCAGCCTTTTCGAAGCTTTTTCATAGGTACCTGCGCTTTCATATGTATGTACTGCTTCCCACTGCTTTTCTGTCCATTCTGATTCCAGCGAATCCAGGAGCAGAAAAATCGTGTTAACACAGGTATCTGCAAATTTATCTCCTGTAATGACAACTGTTTTGTATAACCTATTCTTTTTTGCAATATCCAGTGCGTCTCTGGCTTTGATGAAAGTGTTCCCATTGAGATCCCATGAAGAGCGAGCCTTTTGAAGTTCAGTTTTATCTATTTCACCAATTCCTACTCCTACATGAAGCTTTAACGGCTTGACAAAATATCTCAGTTTCCTTATGACCTTTGCTATGTTATGTGGTTTCTCAATAACTCCCTGAAGCTCGTCTCCCCTGGAAACAGAAAATGGTATTGCAAGTTCAGGACAATCGAATTTATCGATTTTACTGGTTATCTTTTCTCTTAAAATATCCTTCTCTCGTGATTTAACTATATCTGCGGTTATTACAGCTAAACTACCCAATATTACTCACCAGATTTCCTAAAAACGATAGTTTTTCATGAGTTCTTATTTTCAAGTATATTAAAAACTTACCTTACAACTACAGCTAACATTTTACTGAAAATAATTACTTCTCAGAAATTTCGTTCATGCTTCTTCTTACTTACAATTGAACGTTAAAAATTCCTGCTTAGTCTTCAAGTTGCCGGGATATATAAAGACCAGGGAGAAATCAAATGAATTATCACAAATATCCATGTTAGGAACATCAACAATCCGTGTACTCTGATCCATTTATATTTAAAACGCTCAACGGTTTTACCTAATATAAAGACTATGAACTGGGCCAGAATTCCAAAGAAAACAAGCGTACCTGTATGAATTGCAAAATCGTAATTTAATGCCAGGTAGCCATGCAAAAAGGATGTAATTAGTAATATTCCTCCGGTCCAGGGATGCATTTTTCTGAAGAAAAAAAGAGCTTTTCCCACTCTTTTTTTTGTAGCCTTGTTTATTCTCAACCTGACTATAATTCTAAGAGCAAATAGAGCAGAGTTAAAACTTAGAAGTATGAGATTCAACCAACCTAGCAATTCTGGAATCACTAAAAACTCCCCCTA
>JBNGCV010000065.1:0-8251 GCA_049975465.1 Kosmotogaceae bacterium
CCCATAAAGAAAACAAAATAGCATATATAGATCAGATTGTGGAGGTTGTTTGTAGAATTGTAGATAAGGGTTCCGTCATTTTTTGTAGTTACAGAAAAATCGAAAAGATCAAGATCGAAATGCTGATTTTCCCCTTCATAACCGGTGATACGCCACTCTTGTATCCACCCATCCCACGTTAAATAGAAGATAAATGTAAATAGCCATATTATAAAAAATACCCAGCCAATTCTTCGTTCAATCACATTTGGATTCAACTTCATTGTCTAATCCTCCGAAATTAAAAACCTAATATTATTCCGCCTTCTCCAGCATATGTACCCATAGTTGGGCCCATACCGTTTATAATAATCTCTTTCGGATTAAACCGATTAAGAATTTCCTTCTTAAAGAATTCAGCATCCTCTGTGTTGTCAACATGTGTAATTCCGAAGATCTTTTTTTCCATAATTCCAGGTACTTCCTCAATAATCTTTAGCGTTTCATTTAAAAATCGCTTTTTTCCTCTGACTTTTTTCAGTATGTGCACCTCTCCATTTACTCCGTGCAGTATAACTTTTACATTTAACAATTTGGCCAATCCACCTTTAAATCTGCTTAGTCGCCCTCCTTTAACAATGTTTTCAAGAGTATGCAGGAGTATAAGTATGGTAACTTTTTCACGGAATGTCCTTAAATATTCCAGTATATTTTCAAGACTTTCACCTTTTTCTGCCATTCGGGCAGATTGCAGGACCTGTATTCCATGTGAAAGAGAACCTGATAGGGTATCGAAAGTTGTAGCAGGGTTACCTGCAAGGTCATTGCCTATACTGGCTGACTGATATGTACCGCTCAGTTTCGAAGAAATCGTCAGGCATAATATCTTATCGCTAGCTTTGGAAAGTTTTGTAAAGGTTTCAGAAAATGCTGCTGGTGTAGGCTGTGAGGTTTTGGGAAGGTCATTGGAATTCCGCATCTTTTCCCAGAAGCTTTCGGGTGAAATATCCTTTCCTTCAGTGTATTCTTCTCCATCAATGTTGACTGTTAAAGGTACAACATTGATATCATGCCTTTCAATAAATTTCTGGGGAAGATCACAGGAACTGTCAGTAACTATCCTAATCATTATAGTCCCTCCTAAACAGTTTTTATTATGGTTCATTTTATTCAGAGAAACACCTTAACCTGATTTTTTTCCATAGCCTCCACCACCGGGAGTCTCTATATGTATTATGTCACCTTTTTTCAAAAATTGATGGAACTTTCCAGGGAGTGTCCTTATTTTTTTCTTGAAATTATTTTGTTAATGCCTTTCTTTCCGCTTTGTCCAACGTTTAATCCATAGGGTTCAAAAATTCTTCTTTCTGAAAGAATAGTTATTTCTGCATTGTTCATTACTTCAATTTCTCTTATGATACCATCGCCGCCTTTATATTTACCTTCACCGCCACTTTTCCGGCGAATACCATACCTCTTGATTCTTAATGAAAACTCGAACTCTATAGCTTCTATAGGTGTATTCATTGTATTTGTCATGTGTGAATGAATTCCACTTTCTCAGGCACCATATTTCGATGCACCGTTACCTCCACCTATTGTTTCATAGTAAGTGAAATTTTCCTTTTTGTTACTGTCATATCCACCGATAGAAAGGTTGTTCATTGTACCCTGGCTGGCAGCAGGAATAATGTCTGGAACAGCTTTTGATAATGCACCAAATAAGGTATCAACAATTCGTTGTGATGTTTCAACATTTCCTCCTGCAACGGCACAGGGGTATTTTGCGTCAACAACCGCACCTTTAGGGATAATAACATCTATAGGTCTAATGTAACCTGCATTTGTGGGAATATCTTCTTTTACCAGTGATCTGAAAACATATAGAATAGCGGAAATAGTTATTGCTTTCACAGCATTTACGCTACCAGTTACCTGCTTATGTGTTCCCGTGAAATCAACTACTGCTGTATCATTTTTAATAGTTATTACGGTATTTATGTTAATCTTTTTTGTGTCAAATCCGTCATCGTCCAGATAATCTACAAAATCGTATTCCCCATCAGGTATCGCTTGTATAGTTTTTCGCATCATGTTTTCTGAATATTCAATGAGCTTTTTAGACAGTAAAGACATTTTATTTTTTCCATGTGTATGAGACAGTTCTGCAAGTCTTTTTATCCCTTTAATATTCGCCACGATCTGTGCTTCGAAATCACCCTGACGTTCAATGGGGGTTCGAACATTGGAAATTACAAGCTTAAGAATGTCCTTCTGCGATTCACCATTTTTTATCGGTTTTATGGGAGGAATAATCATACCTTCCTGGAATATTGTACTGGACAAAGGCATCGAGCCTGCAGAAATTCCGCCGATGTCTGCGTGATGTGCCCTGTTTGCGACGTAAAATAAAATTTCATCATTAATGAAAACAGGCGCAACAACTGTAATATCCAGAAGATGTGTACCACCCATAAATGGATCATTTACAAAAGCCATGTCTCCTTCATTCAATGGTACCTTTGAAATAACTGATTTAACAGACAATGGCATAGAGCCAAGATGTACAGGTATGTGAGCAGCTTGTGCAATCATGTCACCATTTTTATCAAAGATTGCGCATGAGTGGTCCTTTCTTTCTTTTATATTTGGAGAAAAGGCAGTTTTAAAAAGAGCCACTCCCATCTCTTCAGCTATGCTTGAAAATTTGTTTTTGAATATTTCCAGTGTTATCGGGTTTATTTTTATACTCAAGAATGATCACCTTCAAATGTCATTACAAGATTTCTGTATTGATCAACCTCAAGATATGTATCTGGAGGAATGACAGTAGTCGATGAGTACTCCTGTACTATTGCTGGGCCTTTGATTTGATTTCCGTAATTAAGGTGTTTTCTTGAGTACAGCCCTGATGAGTATGATTTTCCATCAAATATTGTTTTGGTGGTTCCCATTAATGCATGTTCAGTACTGATATAATCTTTAGTTTTAGAAGACTCGATTCTTGGTTTTTCTGCTACTTTCTTTACTCTAATTCTTATATTAACGACCTCAATATCTTTTTCTTCATTGCAATAACCATACATCTTTTTATGCTCCTTATGAAATTCGTTTCTGAAGTTTTTGATGAAGGGAACAACAATTTCATAGGATTGACCTTTATATCTAACATCAACAAAACGCTCGGTAGTAGCCCCGAGTTTATCAGAAAGATCCTTTACGAAATCCTTTTTGGCCATTTTCTCAAGGGGCGCAAATAAACTGTTAATGATTTCATATGAAACGTTTTTTTGAACCATTACCGTTAACGAATAATCGCGAACAATATCCGCAATAAGCATTCCGTAAGCAGAAAGTACACCCGGATTAAAGGGAACAATGACTTTAGGAATATTTAACTGTTTGGCCAAAAAAGCAGCGTGCATTGCGCCAGCCCCGCCAAAGGTTAAAAGCGTAAATTCAGAAGGGTCATTTCCCCGTTCAACAGATATCTTTCTTATTGCCCTTTCCATAGAAGCATTCGCAACATCACAGATCCCTTCGGCTATTTCAACTGGTTTTAATCTAGCTTTTTTTGCCATCTCTTCCATTGGTTTTTTAACCCGTTCGTGATTAAGTTTGAATTTGCCTTTCAGTAGATTATCTGCGGGTAATCTACACAAAAATAGATTTGCGCCCGTTACTGTTAAATCATAGCCGTTTCCGTAACATAATGGACCGGGATCAGCACCTGCACGCTCAGGACCAACCTTAAGCGCTCCTCCTTTATCAATTTTTGCTATTGACCCGCCTCCAGCGCCAACAGTGTGAATATCAATTACCGGTGTTTTAACTATAAAGGAAGAAATCTTTGTATCGCCCCTGAATGGTATTTCTCCGTTAATCAGTGAAACATCCGTTGACCTGCCACCCATATCAAATGTAATGATTTTTTCATATCCTGAAGCTTTTGCCAGTTCAAACGCACCGGTAACACCACCTGCAGGACCTGAAAGTATGGTTCTTACCGGGAAATCAGCGGCAGTATCCGAATCTATTTGGCCACCGTTGGATTGCATAATGGACATTTTTTTAGTTAGATGAAAATTCCTTATTCTGGATATATATTTTTTCATGATGGGAGAAATATAAGCGTTCACAAAGGTAGTAGACGTGCGTTCAAATTCTCTGAACTCAGGTAATACATCACACGATAATGTGTAGTTATACCCTCTTTCTTCAAGTAATTTTCCAACATACCTTTCATGTGATGGATTTAGAAAGGAGAACAGTAATATCACTGCAACTGAATCAATTCCAAGCTTATCTATTTGATCTACCGTGTTTAAAATTTCTTTCTTGTTGATAGGTTCAATTTCATTGCCCTTTGAATCAATGCGTCCGCTTATGCCAAACCTAAGTTCAAGAGGAATAGGTATTTGGGGTCTTTTGTAATGAAGATCATAAAGCCTTTCCCTTTTTTGTCTTCCGATTTCAATAATGTCTTCGAACCCTTTGTTAACTATTAATGCTGTTTTAGCTCCTTTGCCCTCAAGCAAAGCGTTAACTGCTACCGTTGAACCATGAAAAATATCACTTGATTCGTCTGTTATTGAGTTAATGCCTGAAAGTACAGCCTTTGAAGGATCATCAGGAGTAGAAGGAACTTTCAGAACCTTCATTTTTCTTGATTCTATATAAACAAAATCGGTGAATGTACCACCGGTATCTACGCTTATTAGTAAATGTGTCACTCCTGACAGTTAGTTTCAACCAATTTTATCATAGTAGTCATTATCGGTAGAATTAAAATGACGGCAACAATCTATTACGTTATAATAATACTGGAGGTGTAATTATGACGTCAGAACACAGAATAGAAATGCTGGAATCGGAAATTAAAAGGGTACTCGCTCAGGCGTTAAGAGAATATAAAGATGATGATCTAAAACCCGTTGAGATTTCTTTTGTGAGAGTGAAACTTTCCGGAGACAAGAGCTACGCGGACGTTTTTGTAAGCACTCTCGGGAGTGATGATCACAAGGAAAAGGTTGTTGAGCGATTAAAGGAAAACAAAGGTTATTTCAGAACAGCTATAGCAAAGAATATTAGATTGTTTAAGGCACCTGAAATTAGATTCAAAAAGGATATAGGACTGGATGCAAGCATGAGAGTCTCAAAAATACTTAAGCAGATAGAAGAGGAGAGAAAAGAACGAGAAGATAATGAAAAATCATAAAGGCTTCTTATTTTTAGATAAGCACACAGGCATTACCTCACATGATATTGTAGATGCTGTTAGAAAGAAGTTTGGAATTAGAAAAGTAGGACATTC
Source organism: Kosmotogaceae bacterium (assembly GCA_049975465.1). GTDB lineage: Bacteria > Thermotogota > Thermotogae > Petrotogales > Kosmotogaceae > JASMTM01. The sequence goes on from JBNGCV010000065.1 coordinate 5,294, forward strand.
GGGAACGCTTGATCCCTTTGCAAGTGGATTGCTTATTATTGGGATAGGAAGGTCAACCAGACTGCTTGAATATTTTAAGGATCTTGATAAAGAGTACGATGTAAGAATAAAGCTCGGAGTAATTACAGACACCTTTGATAATACGGGAGAAATTGTTGAAGAAAGAGATACATCATCTATATCAGAAAACGATCTTGAAGATGCGATAGAAAGCTTTACGGGAGAATACATGCAGGTGCCCCCAGCCTATTCAGCCCGGAGATACAAAGGTGAAAGGTTATACAATCTTGCGCGACAGGGCAAAATAATTAATCTCCCTCCAAAAAAAGTACATATCAAACATATAAGGGATATTATGTTTGATTCCCATGAGAAAACAGCGAGTTTCACAGTTGTCGTTTCTTCCGGAACGTACGTTAGGTCCCTTGTTATGGATATTGGTTATAAATTGGGCTGCGGCGCACATGTAACTTATTTAAGACGAACCAGGATAGGAATATTCGATGTGGATAATTCAAAGCGCATCGAAGATGTATCAGATAATGATATTGTGCGGCCTGCTGAAGCCATGAAATTTATTCCGGCTCTGTATCTGACGGAAGAATCCTCAGGAAAGGTTTTAAATGGTTCACAAATCTGGCTGGACGGTGTCGCGGGTGTAGAAGGCAGTTGGAAGAAAGACGGAATTATTAGACTGATATCACCATCTGACGAACTCGTTGCTGTAGCGAGAGCGGATGTGAGTTCAAAATTTCTTCGTACCCTTATAAGAAACAATGATAAAAGAAGGATAGCCAAATTAAAAAAAGTAATTGGTGAGCGTTGATGTATGTAACCTGTATAGGTAATTTTGACGGTGTCCATATTGGACACCGTAAAATTATGAATGAAACGGTAAAGCTTGCCGGTAAGAGTAGATTTCCAAGTAGAGCATTAACAATAAACTATCCCTGGGGTTATTTCTTTGAGAATTTTCCGGGACTTATTTATCCCATTTCTGAACGGATAGAACTTATCAAATCAACAGGTATCAAGGAAGTACAAATACTTAACCTTAAGGAGATAAAGGATCTCTCACCGGATGATTTTTTTGTGTTGTTACTTGAAAACGGTGTGAAGGGAATTGTGGTCGGTGATGATTTCACCTTTGGTCGCAAGGCAGCTGGAGATATTAATACCCTTGAAGGACTTTCAAAAAAGCATTCTGTTGAATTGAAAATTATCGAAGGAGTTAAATACAGAGAGAAACGGGTAAGCAGCAGCTGGATAAGAGAAACCATATCAAGAGGCGAAATAGAACTTTCAAACAAATTACTGGGAGAAAACTACAAAATTAATGGAAAGGTTTATAAAGATAAAAAACTGGGTAACATCCTGGGATTTCCAACAGCAAATATAGAAAGAGGAGGAGCTAATCTGGTTCACCCAAAACCCGGTGTATATGTTGTGAGTTCTTGCATAGATGAAGTACAGTATTTTGGTTTGATGAACGCCGGTTTTAGACCGACAATAAACTACTCCGAAAAAATGAAGTATGAGGTTTATTTTCTCGATTTTTCAGGTTCTCTGTATGATAAAGATTTAACAATCAAATTTCACAAATTCTTGAGACCGGAGTTGAAATTCGATTCAGTAGATAAATTGGTTAAGGAGATACAAAGAGACGAAAAAATTGCAAGACGCTGGATCAATAGCAATAAAGATATGATCAAAGATGTGCAGAAAAAAAGTCAGCTATCTCCTTAAAAAAAGGCTCCTGATTCTTCCTGTCTTCAAAAAGCTCATGTTTACCTTCTTCAAATGAAACGATTTTTTTATCTTCTATGGTTAGTTTATCGTAGAATTTATCAATAGCGTTGGTTGAAACAACGTTATCTTCCTGCCCATATAAAAGTAGCAACGGTGTTTTAATATTAACAACCTGTCTCCAGGTTTTTATTATGTTTTTGTTCATTTCTGAGAACAGTCTTAATGAAATTCGATCGTGAACTCTGGGGTCTTCTTTATATCTCTCAACTGCTTCTAAATTGCTGGAAAGATCTTCCGGATCAATCCTGTTGCCTATTGTTACGAACGGAATAATGTAAGTAAGTGGTTTAACAAGGTAAAACAAAAAACCCAGTTGCTCTCTGAAATTTTGAAGCGCGGGAGCGCTGACAGCTGAGGCGTTGTAAGCTTCATTATTTCTTTCCAGATATCGTAAAGCAATTAAGCCACCCAGACTGTGACCAAAAAGGAACAAAGGCAATGTGGGATTTTCCATTTTCGCTGTATGGTTCATTTTTTCACAGGCTTGAAAAAATTCTTCGAATTTCCTCACATGTCCTTTTTTCCCTTCATCATCTCCATGACCGGGAAGGTCCATTGAGTAAACCTGGAAGCCATTATTGTTAAGGTAATTGGCGAAGTTATTATATCGTCCGGAATGTTCGCCAAGGCCATGAACTACAATCACACAACCTTTTTTCTCTTTCTGTGAAGTCCATTTTCTAATGTACTTGGTCATGAATTCCCTCCGTATGAAAAATGAATGTAACAAATTTACAGTTACATTTATTGTAATATATTTTTTCTATTTTTCAAAAGACCCGATGAGTTATGAAATCAAAAATTTTATGTAATTGCTTTCATAAATGCTTCAGCAGCCGTCGCATTTGATTGTGGGTTATAGCCACCTTCTTGAATCAAAATCACTGGAAGATTTAAATTGTTAAAGAACTTGCCAATTTCGTAAAGATCCTCATCTGTAAGACTAAAGATGTTGTATGCGTCATCCTTATGAATATCCAATCCCAGTGATACAAACAAGGCTGATGGTGAGTAATCATCAATCTCTTCATATGCCTTTTCAAGGGTTTTCATGTAGGTTTCGCCTTTTGTTTTACCCGGTAGGGGAAAGTTGAAATTGTAACCTTTACCTTCGTCTTCACCTATTTCCCATTCAAAACCGCTTATCCA
>JBNGCV010000066.1:0-5899 GCA_049975465.1 Kosmotogaceae bacterium
CACCTCAAAATATCATAGAAAAACTAATAACAAATATTGAAACATGGAGAAAAATTACACGTATACTTGGAGAATGATAAGATGAGAATTTTGTTTCTACATTCTGTTCCGCTAAGAGGTTCTGGTAGCGGGACTTATGTATGTAATATTGCTGAAAATCTTATGGAAAAACATAATCTTTTAGTTCTTTACCCGGGAAAGGCATTAAATGAATCATTCCCTGTAAAAAATATAGCTGTGGATCCAGTACCGGTGTTTACATCTCACCCAATCATAAAATCAAGAAGCATAATAAATTACAGCACAAGTGAATTAATAGATATTATTTCGTTGTATGATAATGAACTAGAGAAGGTATTGAATGATTTTTCACCCGATATCATACATGTTCAACATTTTGGTCTTTGGCTTTGTATGCCTGAGCTAAAAAAAATGTCAGAAAAAGTACCAATTGTTGTTACAGGTCATGGAACTGGGCTATATGTGATTGAGAACGATAAAAGAATTTATAACCTGGTTAATAAAACAACCGGGCACATAAGTAAAGTGATAGCTGTTAGTGATTACGTAAAAAACAAAGTAGAAAAACTTTTTCCAGACTTGAACAATAAAATCAAAACAATAACTGGTGGAGTAGATGTTAAGAAATTTGAAAAAGCAAATGTAACAAAAAGTGAATGGAGAGAAATATATAAACTAAAAGATAAAGTAGTGTTATATGTAGGAAGATTAATAAAGGAAAAAGGCGTACAACATATGATCAATATTTCCAGCCATTTTCCCCGTACTACATTTGTCATTACAGGATCTGGGGATTACAAAGATGTTTTGTTTGAATTGAGTAAAGAACATGAAAACGTTTTAATTCTTCCACATCTTGATGACGAGATTATAGATTTTTTCATTTACAGTGATATTCTATGTGTTCCGTCAATATGGAAGGAAGCTCTAGGTCTTGTAATTCTGGAAGCAATGGCTTCAAAGACCACAGTAGTCGCTTCTAATATTGGAGGAATACCTTCAGTTGTAAAGCACAATGAAACCGGTCTTCTTTTTGAACCGGGTAATGAAAAAGATTTAAGAGAAAAAATATCTCTTATTCTAAATAACCCTGGTCTATCAAAACACCTAACTGCAAAAGCTTATGAATTTATAAAGGAAAACTTCACCTGGAAAAATATCTCCGAACAGATTGAATCGGTATATTATGAATTAATCAGGTAAATTTAATTCTTAATATTCTTTAGTAAGTCAGATAAAAGTTCACCTTTCTACAATAATAAAAATAGTAGGTATAATTAATAGTGTATAAGTCTGTTTGGAGAGAACAATTATGAAAAAATCACCGGCAAAACTCAAGAGAATTTTGAAGATATTGCTTCTTGTAATTCTGGTTATCCTCGCATTTTTCTGGAACCTTGCTGTTGTACTGATAATAGCGCTTTTATTGAACGCAAAGACTATTTACAAAAGCTTACTGGGTAAAATTCCTCTTGAGGTTAATGATGATGATTACAGGGGTCCTCATAGCTATACCTACAAAAAGGAAAATAACAAATATTTGAGCCTTGATATATATTATCCAGCAAAATCTGAAAAGAAGTTTTATCCAGCTGTCTTTTTTGCTCATGGTGGAGGCTGGATAAGTGGTTACAAAAGACAACCAAATAATGTTTCATGGTTACGATACCTTGCTTCAAAAGGGTTTGCGGTTATAAGCATAGATTATAATTTTGGTTATTCCTCAACAATGGATGATATTTTAAATGACTACTATGATGCGCTAGAGTACATTAAAGAAAATGCTCAGGATCTTAAAATAGATAATAAAAATATCGCTTTAATGGGACTCTCTGCAGGTGGTCAACTAAGCTTGTTGTTTTCAGCTCAGAATACTTTCAATAAGAATTTTGAAATAGTTCAGGGTATTAAATGTGTTATTTCGTGGTACGCTCCATGTGATTTAATGGATGTATGGCACGAGGGTTCTGATTCATTATTTGCCAGATTTGCTATTACTACCACATTAAAGGGGCTACCGAAAAAACAGAAGGAAGCCTATAAACAATATTCACCGCTTAACTGGGTTACTGCAAGAATGTTACCCACAATGCTAGTTCATGGCACTGATGACAATGTAGTACCTGCTGAATCGTCGATAAAGATGTATGAGGAACTTAGACGCTGCAATGTTCCATCAACATTAAGATTGATTCATGGTGCAGATCATGGATTTGAGTTTATTCTAAAAAACCCTCAGACAATTAAAGTAGTCGAACAAACAGTAAGTTTTTTGAGAAAACATCTGAAATAACTGGAGTGGTAATTATGAAACCTGACTTTGACTACGAGAAGAAAGAGTTTGATTTTTCCAGCGGTTATATTTTCAAAGGAAAGCATTATAGGTGTTCACACATAAAATACAGATCACTATATAAAAATGCAGCAAAAGGCACTGAAACTGTGGAGATCTATAATTTTTCACCAAGAGAGGAAACTGTTGGTTCTATCATCATTCTTCATGGACTTGGCACAGTTAATATTCCTTTCCTTTTCTGGATGGGAAGCCATTTAGCCAGTGCGGGATTGCAGGCATCAATAATGATTCTACCAGGGAATTATACAAGAACAGCACATCATTCGACAAGCGGAAAAGATTTCTTTAGCCCCAGTATAGAAAGGCTAACACAATTTTGGGAACAAGCAGTTGTTGACACAAGAACAACCATTGATTTACTGGAACGTGAAGGGCTATGGCTCAATAACAATTGCCTTTTTGGTTATTGCCTTGGTGGTATGGTCTCAATAATCGTGAATGCTCTTGAACATCGAATAAATAACTCTATACTCCTCACCGTAGGAGGAAATATGGCCAAAATCATGTGGGAATCTCCAGTTTTGAAATACACTAGACGTGGTTTTTCAAAGGGGAAAGGAAGCTCAAAATTCCTCAATGATAAGGAACGCCTTAAGAAGGTTTTTATAGAAGATACTTATAAGCTATCTAACTTTAAAGATGTAAATGAAATGTTGAATTCAGACATACATCCATTGTTAAAGGTAGACCCCCTTGCTTATGCCAAATTTAACGACACGAGAAAAACGACCATGATAGAAGCACTTTTTGACAAAGCGCTACCACCTGAAACAAGAAAACAGTTATGGAAAGCGCTTGGTAAACCAAAAAGATATATTGTTCCAATGGGGCATGTCTCCTGGTTTCCTTTTGAATATGCACTTGGAAAATTTATTTTGAAAAAACTCGGAATAAGAAGCGCTAGAAAAAAACTCAGGCTTCTGGAAAGTACAAAGCCTGAGGAATCTGTAAAATGATTTAATTTGCTTTTTAAACGGTTACCATTAAAGGTTCCCAGCGTCCAACTATTTCTGCATTTCTTTTGTATGGGAAGAATTTTTTGAATATTCTGTAATAGAACAACTCTTCTTTTGATCTAAGTATGACTTTATCTGAAATGTGTCTTTCATTTTTAAATTCTCTGTCCGTAATAATTTCGCTTGCATAACTTTCAATACTCTCGCTCGAACCTGCACCTTTACTAAATTGATTTTTTCTTCTCCATACAACCTCTTTTGGTAGTTCATTTTCATACGCTTTTCTTAGAATCCATTTTTCAATTTTATCTTCTCTGCCAAAAATTTTCCAATCAGCAGGTATTGATAGAGCCGATTCTACAACCTGTTTGTCCATAAAGGGAACATCATATTCAAGACCGTTAGCAATGTTCATTCTGTCGTCTCTCTGAAATCCCATGTGATGTCCTGAATTTGCCAAATTTATCATTTCTTTCTCCATTTCGGGAAGTGAAAGGTTTTTAAGGTAGTGATAACCACCGAATAACTCATCTGAACCTTCTCCCATAAACACAATTTTTCCATTATTATTTTTTGCAAGCTTTGCAACTAAGAAATTTGGTATAGCACTTCTTACAAGGGATTCATCGAATGACTCAAGATAATATATGACATCAGGCAATATTTTTAACATTTCTTCTATATCATACTTGTACTCGTGATGGTTAAAACCCAGCTTTTTTGCTACTTTTCGAGCATACTTTAAATCTTCACTGTTTTTGTTTCCAACTGCAAAAGATTTAACATTTTTTACTTGCTTAGCAACCGCAGCTGCCACACAACTGCTATCCAGCCCACCACTGAGGAAAATAACAGGTTTTTTTCTAAAGTGATCCAATCGCTTCTTTATGGCATTGTATATAGCTTCTTTCACTATTTCAGAAGCCTTTTCAGTGTTAGTTATTTTGTTTACTCGTTTACTTAATATTTCAATACTGAAGTATCTTTGAAAACCTTTATCCGGTGTATAGTAATGTCCTGGCGGAAATTCTTCGACTGTATCAGTAAAAGGTACGATAGCCTTCATTTCTGACGCGAAAACCAATTTATTATCAATTTCTCCGTAGTACAGTGGTTTGGTACCAAAGGGATCTCTGGCGATTAGATAGTTATCCTTACCGGCTATCATTAAACTGAATATACCTTCAATATCTTCTAAAAATGAGTAATCTTTATTCCTAAATTTTTCAGTAAACTCATCAAACTTTCTATTGTTGTATATCCACCCATCAACTACTAAACCTGTATCGCCATTTTCACTGGTAACTTTATTTATAGAATTCTTTCTTGCATTTGTTGTTATTCCCATTATGTTTGTCCCTTTTTCAATAATTCTTCTGCAGTTGCGCCCTCTGTGTTTAAGTACGGATAATGTATCTTTCAGAAGTTTTTTGTTGTTTGTTTCATAAAAAACAATTCCACTCATAAATTGAGCACCTCCAGAGTCATGTTAACAGCCCATGATTAAGAAGGTGCTACGTGGATGTTTACATAACAACAAGTAATTCTATTTTCTCGCTGAAATTTAATTTCTAAGGAGTTGTTTCTGATTATCAGGATCGTTAATAATTCATAATAGTGAAGTATCAAAATATTCCGATAAATTGTTGCATTTGAGTTCTGAGTTGAAGTTTTTATTAATGTTTTTCTATTTTTACCAGATTATAGCCAGCTTCATAAATCGCCTTCTTTATTTTGTTTTCAGGTATTTCTTTTGCTACTTCGATATCTGCAATACCTCCATGCAAATTAACTTCTGCTTTATTAACTCTTTCAAGGTTGCTAAGTGCTTTTCCAACCTTCATTTTGAACTCACCACTTTTCATACATTCAATTTTTAAAATCATGACAATACCTCCTTTTTTTATCATTGTTTATGTATTTCTTTCTGTTTTAAAAAACTCGCTTCAAGGTTCTAGCGTTCTAAAAATACCTTCAAATAGTAATTATTATTCATATTTTTGAGTGACAATCAACTATGTTTTAGTCATTCGCTTTTAGGGTGATATAATAAATTACTGAAATGGTTTGGTAATTTTGTCATCCGAATCATTATTGAATGAAGGGAGTAATGAAATATGAGAAATCGCTTTTTAAAAGTTCTAATTGTTGTGATGATATTATATTTTTCCACAATACTGACCGCTCAAAGTTTGAATTTTCTGATAACTAAAGATTATGCGCCGTTAAGTTATGAAGAGAATGGCGTGTTAAAAGGATTGACTGTTGATATTGTAAAGGAGATCGCAGAAAAAACTGGTTGTAACATATCCATGTCTTCTATGACTTTTGAAGAAGCATATAAAAAGATTCAAGATGAGGGAAACTACGCTATTCCAACGCTTGTTTTTACAGGTGAAAGGAAGTCTTTATTTCAGTGGGTAGGCCCCCTGGCAATTACCAACACTTACCTATACAGTAGAAATGATTTAAATAAAGATATTCTAACACTTGAAGATGCAAAGAAAGTTGAAAAGATTGGAGTGGTAAAAGATTATTATTCACATCAGCTTCTTAAAAGCCAGGG
>JBNGCV010000066.1:5999-8224 GCA_049975465.1 Kosmotogaceae bacterium
ATCTGTTTTCTGGTGGATCAGAACTATCAGTTTTTACAGACCTAACAGTTGAGAATTTGGTTAAAGATGCTGGTTACAGTATGGATGAGTTACAAAGGCTTCTGGAAGTTCAGACGAATTATTTTTACATAGCAGCTTCAAAAGGTACTAATAAAGAATTAATACTTAAATTTCAGGAATCCCTTAATGAAATGAAACGTGATGGAAGTTTTGAAAGAATTGTAAGAGAGTATGTTCCAAATATGCTTATAACACCTCTACTGATAGAAACAACATCTATTGATATTTCAAACCTAAGCTACAGTCAAAATATCCTGGAAAAGGGCGAACTTGCAAAGATAATGCTTGAGCAAAATGCGAGTACTGGTTATGTATGGGATATGAAAATAACAAATCCTAATATTGTTTCTGTTGTATATACAAAGTCACATGAAACAACTCCAGCAATGAACAAAAAGATTACTCCAGTTGGAGCGCCAACAAAGATTGAATGGGTCTTTAAAGCTGAAAATTCTGGTGAAACATCCATAATATTTACTTTAAGACGCCCATGGGAAAGTGTTCATCCTCTGAAAGTAATTTCAATAAATATTAGTGTAAAATAATTAATAGTAGGAATATAAAAAGGGCACAGTAATGTGCCCTTTTTTAGTTAACGATCACTTTCTTTCAATTATATAGCCCGCCAGCTTTTCCAACCCGATTCTATCTTTTATAATAATGATTTTGTTTTTTTGTTCTATAAAACTATCCTTGATTATTTCCTGAAATGCCCTGGACAGAGAAGGTCTTGCAACTCCGAATAATCTTGAAATTTCTTCTTTTGTCATTTCCAGTTTAAAACTTTTCTTTCCATTGGATTTTTCTAATAAAAATAAAGCAATTTTTTCCTTAATAGTTTTCATTGTTAATGAATACATTCTATGAGCCAAAAAACAAATTCGGTTTCCCATATCTTGAAGTAAACTTGTTAAAAATACATCGTTTTCCTGACATAACTTCAAAACTGACTTTTTTTGTATAGAAAGTATAGTGCTATCTTCACTAGATATTATATCGACAGGCAACTTATATTCATTTGAAAATAAGACACCAGATGCGATGATTTCCGGAGCATTCATGGTTTCAACTTTTATTGATTTTCCATTTGCATCCTGCATCTCACTACTTATTTCACCTGCAATAAGAATGAGTAATTCTTCGTATTCATCCCCCATTTGTTTTATTACTTCTCCCTTGCCATAATGCATAACTGAAAAACTAAGATTTTCAAAAAGTGCTTCTATGTCTTTATAAGTAAACTTACTAAACAAATCGAGCTTCATTATTTGAAAAGCAATATTTTTCATTTCTTATCCTCCGTAACATATGTGACAGAAAAGTTATTCCAATAAAATTATACTCTATATAGTGACAATAGTTAATAATATTAGTCGGGTATATATCAATAATCAATTATGCTTACTGTTTTAGTAATGAAATTTATATAATACAGATATGTTTATGAAGGGGGAATTTTTTATGGATATGTTTTGTTATCAATGTTCTGAAGCTTTAAATCAAAAAGGCTGTACTGTTAAAGGCGTATGTGGTAAAAAACCAGATGTTGCTAATTTACTGGATTTATTAATCTGGAATCTCAAAGGGATATCTTATTGGGCCAAAAGGGCAAGAGACTTTCAAATAACAGACAAAAAAGTTGATTTGTTTGTTGCTGAAGGATTATTTACTTCAATAACTAATGTCAACTTTGATACCAGAAGTATCGCTGAGAAAATTGAGAGAGCAATTGAAATTAAAAAGATGATAAAAAGCAAATTCGTTGAAAAATACGAGCAAAAAAATGGGAAACAGTTTGATGAGGAAATTCCTGAACCAGCTAAGTGGGAATCATCAAGAAATTTACAGAACTGGATAGACAAAGGTAAGAATCTCGGGGTGTTTGATACAAAGAATGAGGACATAAGATCATTGAGAGAGTTTCTAACTTACGGTCTTAAGGGAATAGCAGCTTATGCAGACCATGCTTATATACTGAATAAAACAAATGACAATATTCTACATTTTTTAGAGGATGGACTTGAATCTACTATAGACGATTCACTGATGGCTGATGATTATGTAGGGTTAATAATGAAAGCAGGTAAGTACGCAGTAGAAGTCATGGATTTGCTGGACAATGCTAATACATCTGCATACGGTAATCCTGAGCTTACACAGGTATT
>JBNGCV010000067.1:0-8155 GCA_049975465.1 Kosmotogaceae bacterium
GGTTTTGGAAGTAACTGGATATGCTGCTTGAGGGGCAGCAGGATATGCGAGCTGCGCTTGGATTTTTGACTTAGATGGATGAAACAATGTATTTACTGAACAATATTTTTCTCCAAATAAGTGAAATCTTTAGTAAAATTGAATGGGAAAAAACATAATCAAAAAATGGGAGTTGATCAAATGAAGTATAAGGTTGCTTTTGTTTGTGTTGGGAATTCTTGTAGAAGCCAAATGGCAGAGGGGTTTGCTAAGGAGTATGGAAAAGATATATTTGAAGTTTATAGTGCTGGAACTCATCCTGCAGGTAAAGTGAATCAAAATGCTGTAGAAGTTATGAAAGAAAAGGGAATTGATATAAGTGATCAATATCCGAAATTAGTGGAAGATATTCCTGAAGAGGTTGATATTTTGATAACCATGGGATGTGAAGTTGAGTGTCCTTATGTTATCTCGAAAACAAGAGAGGAATGGAATTTGGAAGATCCGGTAGGTAAAGATATTGAGTTTTTTCGAGTGATAAGAGATATAATAGAGGTGAAAGTAAAAGAATTAGTAAAAAAGTAGAGGAAGGAACAATAGATAACGAAAATGATTTTAATCCTTTACTATAAAACAGATTAAATAGAAATGACATTCTTAATGTTAAAGTATTTTAGATAGCGAAATTAATCAAAAATGAGTACTGAGAAATCATATAGCAATGGATAAACTAATTAGCTTTCAGATATCGAGCACTGTATCTTAAAAGATTCTCATAACGAAAAAGACAATGAAGCATTTTTGCCAACGGCAGTCTGATCAGAAAAAGTAAAGCAAAATTTCTTTGAAAAACGAATAATGTTTAACAAATGCGTACAACGTACAACCTACTATCGCACAACGCTTAACAAAGGAGGTGATTCTATGCAACACAAAACAACAAAGGATCTACATGAAATGATACAGATGGTAAGGCAGGGTTGGGATATTGAAACCTATACTGTAGATGGAAAGAGAGTTGCATTTCACCTTTTCAAAAAATCAGGAAGCAAGTGGTCAGATGATCCTAAAGTGGACAGAGAATGCAGTGGAAACTGGGCAAACGATGAATAAGTTTCTACAATAATTTTGATGATAATATTTTAATGAAATGAACTTCAGCGAAGACTGTTGATGAATATTCTTAATTCTTCACTTTAGTATAACTTAAATCGTATATTCATTCAGAGAAAGGAGCTGCAGATTTTGGCCACGGAAGCAAAAATAGGATATGAAATCTTCCCGGATAGATTTTATTCTTCTAAGGAAAAACAGAGCACTGTAAACTGGCAAACACCTATAGAGAAAACCACATTAGGTAAGCATCAGTACGAGTTTTATGGAGGAGATTTAAGGGGAATAATTGAAAAACTTGGTTATCTAGAGGATTTAGGTATTGATTTCGTTTATTCGACACCAATCTTCAAGGCAAAAACAAATCATCGTTATGACGCAGTGGATTACTATAAAATAGATGAAATGCTTGGAACTGTCGATGATTTGAAAGAACTACTTAAACAGCTTCATAAACGGAATATTAGATTTGTTCTGGATGGTGTTTTCAATCATATTAGCCTGGATCACGAATGGCACAACAATCCAGAATATGATTCTTACATATTAAAAAACAATAAAGGTAATAGTTACTGGTTCAACGTTATTTTTTTGCCTGAACTAAATCTTGAAAACCATGAATTAAGAGAAATATTATGGAATGGAGAAGATTCGGTTATAAAGAAATGGACCAATATCGGGGTGGACGATTGGCGCATTGATTGTGCCTATGATATAGGATTTAAGTACTGTAAGGAGATCACCAAAAGGTTGAAGGAAATGGGTGATCATAATTCAATTGGTGAGGTCTGGGCATATCCAAAAGAATGGATAAGTGATCAAGTTCTGGACGGTGTTATGAATTACTATTTCACAGAGCTTATTGGAGCTTTTATAAAGGGTGAGGTAGATTCTCGATCCTTCAGCAAGGTAATTGAAAATACTCAAAAAGATTGTGGTATAGACGGATTATTAAAGAGCTGGAATATTCTTTCTACACATGATACTCCACGTTTAAGACGTATTTATAGAGACAAGTGGAAACTCGCAGTTGCTCTGCAGTTTACTTTGCCGGGTAGTCCTCTAATCTATTATGGAGAGGAACTTGGTATAACAAGTGGTGGAGATCCCTATTGCAGGCAACCTATGCCATGGGAACTGGCAAACAGCGAAAATGAGTCGCTTAATTTTTATAAAAGCATGATAGCTTTATTTAGACGATCTGCAGCATTAAAGAAAGGTACTTATGAAAAAGTTATCGTTACAAATGATAATGTACTCGTTTTTCTCCGTAAGACGGAAAAAATAGAGGAAATGAAAATTATTGTTATTGACCCCACTGGTGAAAGTCAGGGTTACAGGGCAATATTAGGAGAATCAAGGTTAATGAATAATTTTCCAGTCATAGATCATTTTTCAGGCAAAGAGGTCAAGGTAGCTAATTCGACGATAGCTGATGAGATTACGGCGAATTCATTTTATATATACTACCCCAAAACGAAATTTAACGGTTGCTCTCCTTACAAAAGAGTCATACAGGAGGATAACGATGATTCGCGCTAAACCTTCAAAACATGATGGAATGGGAGCAATACCATATGAAGGCGGCACTTCTTTTAGGGTATGGGCTCCTAATGCAGATGTTGTGACTGTTGTAGGGACATTCAATAACTGGTCCAGTAATAAAAATCCTCTCGCCAGAGAAGATCATGGTATCTGGTCTACTGATGTTTCGGGTGCCAAACCCGGAGATGAGTACAAATTTGTCATTTTCAAAGGCAATAAGAGTTTTATGAAAAATGATCCCTATGCAAGAAGAATGACAAATTCTGCTGGAAATTCAGTAATTTACGACAGCAGTTTCAACTGGGGAAATTTTGATTTTAGCACTCCTGACTGGAACAAGATGGTCATTTATGAGATGCATATTGGGACATTTAACAAGGAGAACAGAGATAGTCCTGGGACTTTTAAAAGTGCAACGAAGAAACTGAAGTATCTTAAAGAATTAGGTGTTAATGTCATAGAGGTAATGCCGCCATTTGAATTTCCAATGGATTACTCCTGGGGCTATAATCCTTCATACATATTTAGCATTGAAACAGCCTATGGTGGACCGGACGAATTCAAGAAATTTATTAAAGAGGCACATAAACTGGGCATAGGTGTAATTTTGGATGTCGTTTACAATCATTTCGGTCCAAATGATATAGATATCTGGAGATTTGATGGATGGTATGAAAACGATGGTGGTGGTATATATTTTTACAATGACTGGCGAGCTGGAACGCCCTGGGGTAAGACAAGACCGAATTACCCTGTTAATGAAGTAAGAAAATATATAAAAGATAATGTGTTCACCTGGTTAAATGAGTATAGAATCGATGGGTTACGCTGGGATGCGACTGCATACATTCGCAATGTTTACGGTAATGATTCGGGTGATGGTGATCTACCAGATGGCTGGAGTATCATGAGTGAAATTAATAAAGAAATTGAGAAGAAACAACCGTGGAAAATCAGTATTGCAGAGGATTTAAAGAATAATGAATATATAACCAGTAAGAGTGGCGAAAACGATCCCAGTTTTGATGCTCAGTGGGATATCGATTTTGTTTATAAAATACGTCATGCTATAGTGACTCCCAATGATGAAGATCGAGATATGAATTCTGTCGCTGAAGCAATTGGACACAGGTTCAACAACGACGCTTTCAGACGAATCATATACACAGAATCACATGATGAAGTAGCAAAAACAGGAAACCGGTTTCCGGTGAGGATCAACCCAGACAATGCCCAAAGCTGGTATGCGAAAAAGCGTACTACACTTGCTTCGACTCTGGTTCTCAGTTCTCCTGGAGTTCCAATGTTATTTCAGGGGCAAGAATTTTATGATGTTGATAAATTTAGTGATAAAACACCTATCAACTGGAATTTGAGAGAAAAATACAAGGGAATGCTTATTTTTCATAAAGATCTAATCAAGCTTCGGAGAAACCTTGATAACAATACAAAAGGGCTTTCTTCTCAAAATGTCAGTGTTTATCATGTCAACAATGTAGATAAAATCATCGCATTCCACAGATGGGAAGAGATTGGACCCCAGGATAGCACTGTCGTTATAGTGAATTTTGCACACAAAAAACAGGAGGATTATAAGATTGGACTTCCGAGAGAAGGGATATGGAAGGTCAGATTTAACAGTGATTCAAGAAAATATGATGAAGAGTTTAGTGATTTTGGTAGTAGCTCAATAACAGCCGAAAAAGGTGAATACGACAACATGCCAAGTTATGGAATGGTTAGCATTGCACCATACTCAGTTTTGATACTGTCTCAGGATTAATGAGAGAATTATATAAAGTAGATTCGTTATGACTGTAGAAGAAATTGCCAAGATGATAGATCATTCTCTTTTGAAGCCAGAATTAACTAGAGAAGACGTCGAAAAGGGATGCCAGCTCGCCATGAATTATGACGTGATGTCAGTGTGCGTGAGGCCATGTGATATAGATTTTGCGAGCGGTTTATTAAAAAAATCGACAGTGAAGGTAACAACCGTAATTGGTTTTCCTCATGGAGCAAATATTACCCAACAAAAGTCTACGAGGCTGAAAGTGCTATAGAACGAGGTGCAGTTGAGCTCGATATGGTTTTGAATATTGGCAGGTTATTGTCACTGGATTATGAATACGTCGAAAAGGATATTAAAAATGTTACACGTTTGGCTCATGAAAAGGATGTTCTGATCAAGGTGATCCTTGAAAATTGTTATTTAACGGATGAATTGATAAAAAAGGCGTGCCTGATAGCGGAGAGAGCAAATGCTGATTTTGTAAAGACATCCACCGGATTTGGCAAAGAAGGTGCTGAAATAGAGGATGTAAAACTTATGAGAGATTCTCTCAGCGAGAGTGTTAAGATAAAAGCTGCGGGTGGTGTGAGAACGCTGGATAGGTTGATTGAAATGAGAAATGCAGGCGCCAGCAGAATTGGAGCCACTGCCACCAGGGAAATACTGGAAGATGCTAAAAAGCGTGAATCTCAGGGGATTTTATAATTTTAAAAAGGCTTGTTTATTCAACATCAAATCATTTCAATATGTTTGAGTCTTTCCTCAAGGAGCCATCTGGCAAAAGTAACTCCAGTCCATAGTCCTGTGATTCTTCAAGTTGTATACGAGCACATTCCTGCCAGTTCGATCTACATAAATATCCAGCCAATCAACATCAATAATGGCTTTTTCATAGGCTTTTACCGCAGGACAATCGTTATAGTGGATACACCACTCATCTTCCACAAATGTCACCAGCATAAGGTAATATATACGATATTTGAGTTAAAATGCAAGTAGGTGGTTTGATTAAGTTGAAATTATCGGTCAGGGGGTTAAATTATGAAAAAATTTTTAATATCAACATTTATCATTTTAGTATTTCTTTTTCCCATGTCGAACTTTGCTCAAGACAGCGAAGAAGAGATACTGAACAGAGCATATGAATTTTATAAAAGCGGAGATTATGAGAAAAGCAAGGAAGCATATCTTTCATTGATAGATAAATTCACAATTGAATCAATGCAAAATCTTGCAACTGTTTACGAAGAACAGGGTGAATACAGGAAGTCTTTAGCTCTTTATGAAACGCTTTTCCTGATCACTGGAAGTTCTGAATATGCGTTAAACGCTGGAATTTCTTACTTCAATCTTGACATGGATAGATGGGCCATGGAAAAGTTGGAAATAGCATTCAGCAGTGAAAAAACTCCATCAACGCTTTCGAGAGATGCTGCCTTTTATCTGGGAGAAATAGCATACGAAAATGGTTTTTATATTGAAGCCAAAAATTATTACGAAAAATGTGTTGAGTACGATGAACACTATGCTCCCGGATACAAAAGACTTGGGGATTCACTTTTTAAGTTGAAAAAGTATAAGCTGGCCATTGAAAAATATGAAATTGCTTTATCTGAAAATGGATCGCTCATGGGTGTAGAAAAATCGTTGTCAAAAGCTTATCTAGAAATGGGTGAAATCGAGCAAGCTATAAGATATGCAAGAAAGGCTTCAGCAGACAATCCTTCTGATGGAGAATTCAATTTGATGCTGGAAAATTTTAAAAAGGAATATCCGGAACAATTTGTGGTAGTTAAAAGAGAATTTGAAAGACCACCCATTGATACAGACATAGCTTTTTATGATATATGGCCTCTGGAAGATAAAGGGCAGCAAATGCGAATCGGTATCATGACGGGGCAGGATAAATTAGCTATACAGGTTGGTTCGGCGTTTGCTCTTTCAATAGAAAATGAAGTTTTGTATATAGGTGAAGAGGCGGAACTCATAACCATTACTTCTGCAGATGGTACATACACGGTTGAAGCTGGTGAAAAAAGTTTTGAACCTGATGGTCCCGTAACAATATCTCCTTTGAGCTATGAACCGATCTACGTTCACAACGTAGAATACGCTACCAATTATTATGAAGATCGTCAGTATCGCGGAGAAATCGAAGTTTTTGCTGACGATGAAGGATTAACACTGGTTAATTTAGTAGGTCTTGAAGAGTACTTACTTTCTGTTGTCCCTTCAGAGATGCCAGCTTACTGGCCAATGAACGCTTTGAAGGCACAGGCTGTGGCAGCGAGATCGTATGTGCTTGCTAACAAAGAAAGACACTCAAAAGATGGATTTGATTTGTGTTCCAGCAACCACTGTACAGTATATAAAGGAATTTCCAACGAGCACGATAGAACGACAGTAGCTGTGAGAGAGACTACGGATGAGATTCTTACATACAATGATAAACCCATCGTTGCTGTTTATACAACTAATAGTGGAGGCTTTACTGAAAACAGTAATGAAATTTGGGGCACCGAAGTTCCTTATTTGAAAAGCGTAACCACTGAAATAGAATCTTCAGAATTTCCGGATAGTCCTCTGACTTTGAAAAACTGGTTGCATGATCAACCTGAATCTTTTTCTGCTAACGAGAGTTATACCTCAATGAGTAACTACAGATGGCAGGTTATGGTTCCAGTGGAAATAATCGAGGAAAGATATGGAATTGAAAATATCACAAAACTTTATCCCAAAGAACGATCATCTGCTGGAAGCGTTGTTGAACTCTATGTTGAAACGAGCGGCGGGAGTAAAACAACAATTAAAGCAAGTAGATATCGTCTTGGAGATATAAAGAGTACACGATTCTGGACCAGACCACACTATGAAAACGGTGATTTGAAAGCTTTTATGTTCTATGGTTCAGGTTGGGGACATGGAATAGGCATGGATCAGGTTGCAGCAGCTGCAATGGCAACTGAAGGAAAATTATACTGGGAAATATTGAAGCATTTCTATACAGGCACAAAATTGGTTGAAATTGATTAACAAACGTATTTGGTAAAATCAATTTTTAAAGAACAATCGGGATTTTTTTAGATTTAAAAATACTGTATGGTAATCGCTTTTAATAAAAAAAGCATCCATAATGGGTGCTTTTTGTTAGGCGTGCCCTTCAGCTTCTCCAAAAGAGATTCTTCAGTGCTCTGAGTTTCTGCTGTTCAATCATTCTTTGCATATCCTTAGCATCTCTATATAATCTTTTCATAATTATTCCCTTTTTTTAAAATTTTGCCTTTACCTGTAAATGTGAATTCTCTTAAGCGCATCAATTCTGGGAGTTTCCAAATACGGATGATTTTCAATTTTTTTCTAGTAGCAGATAAGGGATTTCTTATTATCAGCTACTAATATTCACAAGCGGAAAGCACAAAATTAGTGTTTGTTTGATAAAATGATTCGAATTGAGGAGTTTATGGTAAAATTGGGGAACAACTTTTTTAGTGAATTATTAAATGTATGTTGAAGATAAATGAGGAGGTGAAGGCGCAGAAATTATGCGTTGCTGATATATGAGTAATTCATTGGGAATTATTGAAGTGAAAACAAAGAAGGATAAAAAAGACTTTATAAGACTGCCTTTTAAAGTTTACAAAAATGACCAAAACTTGGTGCCTCCTTTAAAAAGTGACATTAAAAAAATAGTTAATGATAAAGATTGTCAATTATTTAATAACGGCC
>JBNGCV010000068.1:0-7986 GCA_049975465.1 Kosmotogaceae bacterium
CCTGGAGCGCTTATGTAGAAGCCTCATTAGATTGGTTGGGTTTTTATTGATTGACAGAGTTATAAAATAACTGACGAAAACCAAAATCTCAAAAATCAATCCCCTAATAACAATCGAATGCCACAAAACTCTTTTGTTTTGGGTATAATGGCAAATTATCGGCCACAGTTATGGTGACTTAATTATCTGAAAGAGAGTAAATGCCCTTTTCAAGTCTCACATTTATTTTCATATTTTTACCAATCACACTGATCGCTTTTTACGTCCTTCCACGAAAGGGATGGCCTAATCTCGTTCTTGTCCTTACCTCCCTTGTTTTCTTTGCCTGGTCAGACCCCACGCACATTCACATTTTATTATTATCAGTAATAATTAATTACCTGTGGGGCCGTTTCATCGGTAAGGCACAAATGCAAAATGCCACAAAAAGCGCAAAAACGCAGATGTGGATTGGCGTTCTTCTGAATCTGGGCCTTTTGGGATTTTATAAATACACCGGCTTTTTCCTCGATATTTTGAATTCAGTCCTCCCAATATCGATTGATTACACGCAAAAAGCGCTGCCGCTTGGGATTTCCTTTTTCACCTTTTCCGGCATTTCCTACATCCTGGACATTTACAACGAAATCCACCCACCTGAGAAAAACCTGGTGCGTTTCAGTTCTTATTTGATCATGTTCCCAAAACTGGTACAGGGGCCAATCACCAGGTTTATCCAGGTCAAAGACGAGTTGCTTCAGCCAAAATTTATCCCTTTGGGCATCATGGAAGGCGTTCGCAGATTTATTGGGGGTCTGGCAAAAAAGGTTATTTTAGCTGACAGCCTAGGCATGGCGACCAATAAGGTTTTTGCGGCAGAATTCAACGAAATGGGTGCAAGCCTAGCCTGGTTCGGTCTGATCGCCTATACCCTCCAAATTTATCTCGATTTTTCAGGATATACCGATATGGCGATTGGGGTTGGTCAGATACTGGGGTTCAAACTCCCTGAAAATTTCGACTTCCCCTATATCAGCCGCAGCATTTCCGACTTTTGGCGCCGATGGCACATCACCCTCGGTGCGTGGTTCAGAACCTATTTATTCATCCCGCTTGAGTTCGCCCGCAAAAAAGCAAAGGTACTACGCCAGCAATCTAACCTGATGATTGTTTTCCTGTTAACCGGTCTCTGGCACGGTGCCAGCTGGAATTTTGTCATTTGGGGAGCGTATTATGGCTTGATTCTTGCCATCGAAGCCAGCGGTTTTGGCAAAAAGCTAAAGAAAGCCTCCCCCTTTTTCCAGTATGCCTATGCAATCATCTTAATCATGATCGGCTGGATTTTCTTCCGAATTACCGATGTAAGCGAATGGGGTTCTTTCTTCAGCGCTTTGTTAGGGGTAAATGGTTGGAAGAATTTAGTAACATTCAGGTCACTAAACATCCTCTTTTATCTTCCCTTCTTGATTCCAGCGATATTATTTAGCCTACCCTTTTTGCACCAATTTGGCGAGAAGATAAAAGCCAAAGGCAGGAAGGCTTTATTAGTATTGGATATTGGTTACATTGCCTTATTCATGTTCACACTCATTTTTATAGTATCAAAAGGATTTTCTGCTTTTATGTATGCTGAATTCTAAATGAGGTATTTATTGATATCCCTTAATAGAAATGGTCGGGTAAATCATATAAAGTACAATTAATTTCTCTGACCCATGGAAAAACTTAATTATGTCATCGCTTAAAAAACCCTTTATGAAAAAAATTTATCAATTTGTATTAACAATATTTTTCGTGATTAATCTGGCAGTTCCGATTTCATGGATAATCAGAAGTGATGAAACCCAAAATGTATCCGTCGTAGAGGCAAGAAATTTGGAAGCCTTACAACCTGCAGCGACACCAAACCTTCAACGAGTAATTGGTTTAATTAATAGCGGAAATTATTTTGATGCTGGCAAAATTTTGCTAAATCTTTACATGAATGCTTCTTTTGTCGAAAAATTTGAAAGAGCAACCAGTGACCAATTCCCCTACCGAATGTTAATAATTGAATCTTCAAAAATTTTGGATCGCTGGATCATAAAATTGGTTTATAGTTTTACAGAAGATTCCACTTATCCTGCAGATATGACGAGTGATATTTATTATGACATTGAAAACAACCAGCTTTTAGACCCACTAAATATTTTCGATACAAATTCTATAAGAAATATAAACCTGAGAATTGAAAATTACAAAAATTTGATAAATGCACATCCAGATCTCAATTTTTATCTTTATTACCATCAAAATATTGAGGACTCTGAATTTCACCCTCTTAGTCCTTATTTTGCAAATGCTGATAATGGTCAAAGTATTAATTATTTTGAAGATCGACTACCAGACGGTCTAATTTTAAAAAAATTCATGTTAACGGATATGAATGACCACATGAAATATTATTATCGGACCGATCATCATTGGAATGTCAATGGGATACTTCGGGCATATAGAGATATTTATACAATGTTGTCTATGAATTATCCAGAAATATCCCCTATACTAGATCACAATCAGATCATCAATTACCCAGATATTGAATTTTTAGGGAGAATGGCTCGTCTAACGTTATTCCCCATTGAAGGTGACAATTTTTCAACCGAAATTGTTGATTTTCCGCCTCATGAAATAAAAATTGATGGCCAAGAAATTAATGAAATGCCAAGAGTGAAATATCTCAAAGGAAATTACTCTAAAAACCCATATATTAATCATTACAATGAATTTTATGGAAATGTGTCAGGAATTGTAGAATATACCTTTAAAAATAATTCTAATCGAAATCTTTTAATTATTGGCTCGTCTTATCGATATGCATTGGATCCCCTTCTTGCTTCACACTATAATAAGACTTATTGTGTTGATCTCCGAAGTTACACAGATTTTTCTCTGTCCGACTTTTTAGAAACACACAATATCGATGATTTTCTCATCGTAGGCGAGAATAGTGTTTTATTTCAGGATATTGAATATTGGTCGATTGGAGAATGATTTTCTATGTTAATTAACAACATTGCATATAATTGCCTCACGCAGCATTGTGAAAATGGGTATGAAGACAAAGAAATTATCAACTGGATTCAAAACGACCTCTCAGAAACCAGGTTTACGTATGGTGAATTTGAAAGTGAATCTAACCGGATTGCCAATATTTTGAAGGATTTAGGCATCCAGGCGCAAGAAGTTGTCAGTATTTTCCTCCCAAGAAGTCCAAAATTAATTACATGCTTCTTTGGCATCCAAAAATTGCAGGCAATGTCCTGTATTCTATTCTCAACTTTAGGAGAGGATGCCTTACTTGACAGGTTGGGAAACAGTCAGACAAAGGTCATCATTACAAAAAACAGCCTTGTCAGGAAGATACTGGCAATTAAAGAGAAATTACCTGAATTGGAAAAAATCCTTGTCCTTGATAAAGAGGAACATCGTGACGATTTTATCTTGAGCCTGCCAGCATTACTGAAAGATGCTGATACAGAATTTAGCTATCCATATCAAGTGGATGCAGAAACGCCGGCTTTCTTGCAGTACACATCAGGGTCAACGGGCAAGCCCAAAGGTGCCTTGCATGTTCACGGCGCAATCCAGGACATTATTCAATCTTTCCAAGAAATTTTACAACCTGAAGCAGATGATCTTTATTGGTGCACAGCAGATCCCGCCTGGATTACTGGTTTATCCTACGGTATCATCGCGCCGCTGAGCACAATGACAGACAGCATCCAGTTCGGTGGTACTTACAATGCTGACCATTGGATGAAAATTCTTAAAGACAAGCAAGTAAGCATCTGGTACACTGCCCCGACAGCACTCAGGATGTTGATGCAGGAAGATGATGAAAAATTTAACGAGATTCGATCCAACAGCTTAAAGCGGATTTACAGCGTTGGTGAGCCATTAAATCCTGAAATTTATCATTGGGGTAAAAAGGTGTTTGGTACCGAAGTGTATGATAACTGGTTCCAATCTGAAACAGGCAGCATCATGATCGCAAATCGCCCAGAACTGGAGGTCAAACCCGGTTCGATGGGCAAACCCAGATCTGGTATTGAGGTCTTTATCGTGGATGATGATATGCAAGAACGTCCAGTTGGCTTACAGGGTCACCTGACTTTGAAGAAGGGCTGGCGGTCCATGTTCAGAACCTATTTCCACAAAGAAGATGCATATGCTGATAAATTCCGTGGTGATTATTATATTACTGGCGATCTTGCCTACCAGGATGAGGAGGGGTACTTCTGGTATGTGAGCCGTTCTGATGATGTCATCAACACTGCCGGCCACCTGGTGGGTCCCTTTGAAGTCGAAAGCGCACTGCTGGAAATTGAGGAAATCGCAGACGCTGCGGTCATTGGTGCTGACGATCCGCTCTTGCACAAAAAAATCGTTGCCTACATCGTCCTGCCAGAAGATGTAAAATGGGATCGCTCCCTTGAGTTGAAATGCCGAATTTACATATCCAATAAGGTGTCAACGGTGGCAATACCTTCTGAATTCATTATTACTGACAAAATACCAAAAAATCAAAGCGGGAAAATTCTTCGGCGCGTACTCAAAGCCTATTACGAAGGCGAAGACCCCGGTGATATTTCTACAATGGAGTAATTAAAATGGCGATTACAGAAAAATTGACGCAGGTCTTTAGAGAAGTCTTTGATGACGATACTTTAGTGCTGACAGATAAAATGACTGCCGACGATGTGGAT
The DNA here is from genome assembly GCA_049975465.1 of Kosmotogaceae bacterium. Classification (GTDB taxonomy): domain Bacteria; phylum Thermotogota; class Thermotogae; order Petrotogales; family Kosmotogaceae; genus JASMTM01. The sequence continues at coordinate 4,728 of JBNGCV010000068.1, forward strand.
GCTTGGGATTCTCTCTCGCATGTAAACCTGATGATTGCAATTGAGATTGCTTTCAGAATTGAATTCAAACAAAACGAAATTCAAAGTTTTGCAAATGTCGGGGAATTACGTAAGAGCATTGAAGAAAAGCTGGGAAAATAAGGGATACAACACGAAATTTTCCCACCCTCGAAATTCTCTAGAATTCTTGCCAATTTCACAATTATTGATTGGAACTTAGCGCAAGTCGCTCAAGGTATCTTTCCATGCATGATATGCTTGTGATTCTTGAATTTCAATATCATCAAAGACAATCATCTGCCCTGGTTCAACCTTACGCTTAATAACAACATCATACATCAACCCAATCGGAATGTGGTTGGGGGCATCCGCGATAGGAATTGCTTCCCCACGAACGTGGAAATTCCGGTCTTCACGCTTGATGACTGTCCCAGGATTTAATGCGTGTTTCGCGATTGTGCACACACTTGCCTTCGGTTTCGGTCCATTATTCAACAAAACCTCCTTCTGCTGCAGCACCTGTCGGATCGTCACCGGGATCTCCAGGTAGATCAGGTGAAAACTCTGAAGCATCGTGTAAAACGGTCCTTCCCCTAATTTCAGATACTCAAAAGTTGGTGCTTCAACCGAATCATATTCAACAGTGATAAACACCCCAGCAGGGAACCTGTGTTTTGCTTTTGGACTGCACAGCAAGTAATCACTGATGGGCTGCCCGATTTCTTTTGCACGTCGGGCAAGTTTATGTGCACCTTCAGAGATTTCCATACTTTCGTATCCATACAATCCCTGCTTGCCAATAACAGCACCCAAACCATTTGCGACGAAGACCTGCTCAATCTGGATTTTAGTCCCATCTGTGGCACCGGTCACCTGCTCAACAGAGATGCCCTGCTTTTCCGCCCAATATGCCATTTCCTCAGGTGTCGGGGTCAGGTTTAGAAATCCTTTTAAATTCCCGTAAACAAGGGGTGTAAATCCAACATCAACAAGCTTTCGATTTAAAGCCGCAAGTGCACCGGGTTGATCCCCCTCCGCCTCTGTGATCAAGCCTTTCTTAGCTAGGTAGGTACCGGTGGTAACGTGGAGCTCGGCATCCATGGTAACCACAGGAAGCCCCGCATCCATCACCTGGCAGAGCACCTCGGTTGCATAAACTGGGTTGCCATTGCATTCCACAACCAGGTCGCTTTTTTTAATTAGCTCCTGGATTGAGTTGGTGTAAACATTCTCACCCGGAAAATCCGCCAGGTTTCTTTGGGTTAGGATGCAAGCAACATTCATATCGGGTAATCTTTGAATGGTTCTCTTTAACCCAGTGCCAATAAATCCCGTGCCGATTATTCCAATTTTTGCTATTTTTTCCAATCTCATAGCGTCACTTTCATAATGAGTAACTTCATTTACAAGCTCTAAATTTAGTCACTAAATTCGTCCACTGAATAATAAATAAAACGATCATTTATGATTTTTACTGGTGTGTCAGTTTCAACATCAGAAAAATTTTCTGTCTTGAAATCATCCAAGAAATTAAGGTCAATGACTACAGAAACAGCATCATATTCAAAATTGCTGCTAATTATTTGGTTAATGCATTCGATGTTTTCACAGTCAATAAGAGACTTATGGGCGTCCTGCACCCAAAATTTTGACGGGGCTAACTCGGTGCCAAACCAAACGTTTAATACCGACTTTTCTGTGATGTAAGGTGCCCATTCAAGGAATTCGTTGTTTCCAAGAATGATTAAATTCTCCCCAAAACTGGGATCAACTTTGATATTTTCCAGCAAACGTATCTGCGTTTTATTCAAGGAATGTTCCCGAATGAGTTCACGTGTAAGAACAAAATATAAGGGTCTCAAAAAAAGAATTCCTGCAACAGCAATGATCGTAATATGAACTGAAAAACTCTGATTTCCTCTTTTCAAAAAATCATCCGGCAGGTTCTTAAGGATCAAATCTGAGGCTATTCCGATTATCAATATGCCAATAATGCCCATAATCCAATTTTCTCTGGGGATCAAGACAGAAAACACTGACAAAAAGAGCAATTCATATCTTTTCTTAAAAAGCAGAACGAATAATGCTGCAATATACAGAATACTGAGAAGCGGCTCATTAATAATTAAATCCATCTTTGCCAAACGAACAATGAAACTAAGGATAAAAAAGCTGCCCTCATGCTGAGTCATAAAACTGTTAACTAGCAAACCCAAACCATGGTTTTTAATTACAGTCCCCCAATAAAAACTTGAAATTAAAACTGCCAGCAATCCCATTATCAGGATATACAAAATCATCTTATTCAGATTGCCTTTTTCTTTTCCAATAAGCATAAAAAACAGGGTGAAAAAAATAAAAACAGACACATATGCGCTTGCAGGAGATGCCGTAACCGTCAATCCCCACACCAGGGATGAGAGAAACAAACTGGAAATCCGATAAGGGTTTTGATAATAAAGCCAAAATACAAGCAGTAATAAAATAATGAACAGCGTCCCGAAGCTCTCAGCTAATCCAGCCCCTTCAACTTGCTCCATGTAAGATATTGGCATAATCGCGTACAACACACGGCTTAATAGTTGTGCATATTTATTCTTTAGAACTTTCTTACTTAGAATAAAAAATAAAATCAGCGAAATAATGCTCACAAAAGGCGGAAGCAGATTTACTACAAGATATTCCGGTAAACCCAGGGAAAAAACCAAAAAAGATTCGACAAAAAATGGTAACGGTGGGTACGCAAAAGGCAATCCACCGTAAGTGTAGTGAGGAATTGTGACAGGTATTGAATAATTGTTTTGGAATATTTGGCGTGCGAATTCCAAATATAATCCACCTGCTCCCCAAGGGGCGTTAAAACCAACAATAAATATATGATAGGTTCGTAGAACAACGCCGATAATGATCACAAGTAATGAAACAGTGAGGAAAATTTTATATTCTATACTCTTTTCAACCATAATTAAAACCCGGAAAATAGATAAGTCGTCACCTCATTTTAGCACGAATAAATAATCGCTAGAGTGAATCCTCAACTTGGAAAATCAAAAGCTATTTTTCAGTAATTTACTTACTGGGTAAAATTTTATAGTTTATCCAAACATGCAGCCAATAAACTGTGAGAATTCCAAAAAGATGAACTTAACTCAAATTCAATAAAAAGAGTTTACTGCAAAAACCAGCACCTTAAAAACCAAATACACGATTATCAAATGCAGAACTGACCAAAAAGCGCCAGAGCACATCCATCAAAAAT
>JBNGCV010000069.1:0-7568 GCA_049975465.1 Kosmotogaceae bacterium
GAAGTATTATATCAACACAATTAATGTGAAAGGAAGTATTTAGATGAAAATATTTGCGATTAATGGAAGTCCAAGAATGAAAAAGGAAATACTGCATTGATCTTAGAACCTTTTCTTCAAGGAATAAGAGATGCAGGGAGTGGAACAGAGAAATATTACGCATCTGCGCTGGATATAAAACTATGCAGTTGAGGATATTTATATTGCTGGAACAAAAATCCTGGTAACTGCATTATTGATGACGACAAGCAGCTATTATATCCAAAACCAAGAGGATCGGATGTTATGGTCATAGCCATACCTGTATATACAAAGCTTCCAGATGATATGAAAAATTTTATTAATAGATTTTGTCCAATCATGAACCCTGAACTAAGGATGCTTGAAGGGCGCACAAGAGCAAAATTACGTGATGAAGTAAATATAAAAAAGATTGTACTTATTTCAATTTGCGGCTGGTGGGAAATGGGCAACTTTGAAACGGTAGAAAAAATAATGCAGGAATTGTCAAAAACAACCAATGTTGAATTTACTGGCGCATTATTAAGACGCCATTCATATGCAATGACAGCGTTAGTGAGCTTACAGAAATTGGCAAAAATGTACTTGAGTTCGGCAAGAAAGCAGGTTACGAATTAGTTTCAGAAGGTAAGATGCGAAAGGAAACATTAGATGCTATAAGCTATCCCTTAATCACAAAAGAGCAATATTTGAGCCCTCATAATTAAAAAGCACTTTATAAACCCTTTTTTTAACTCACAAAATGCACTCATGTGTTTCTTTCTCATCTACTCGCAAAATCCCAGTATGAATGTTTTAAAATGCGTAAAAAGCCTGCTAAAACTCTTAATTATTGCATCATCCGTATGAAGTCAGTTATCTGTTTACTTTTTACAGGGTCACTGAATACTCGAATTATTTTATTAAAGAGTAAGGAAGGAAAAACATGGAAATTACTGAATTAAAATATCATGCCTGAATGATTTTTCGAATACCTAAACATCTATCGAAGTTAACTACCAGGAAAAAACTACAATTCTTCTCTGTAATTAATACTCCAATTTGGCTCTTTGCCGTAATTGTATTCATCAAACCATCTTTTACAATGCTTATGTATTATCTTTATCTTATCTTCACTCCAGGTTTTCCAATGTCCTAACAAACCTTTTTTTGATCTCGAGTGCACTTTATTGTTAAGCATGTTTTCTTCCAGCAAATAATTGTAATTTTGAGAATGATTTACATTAGCGGCAAAATGAAGCATTTCGTCAAAATAAGCTTTTCTATTTTTATTGTGGAACAGATCTTCAAAACGCATAATCTTAAAGTTCTTTTTCTCTTTCATTCTGTCTATAACATATGAATTAAGGAAATTATAATACCAGCAATATTTCTCAAACTTGCTCATGTGCTTCCATTCGAAATAATATGGATCATCTGGGAAATCTATAGCTCTAACACTTGCTTTGAAAAATCTGAAATCAAGCACTGAATATAGAAGATATTCAAAAGCATTGTATGCTGATCTTATCCAGGTTCTTGGATCTCTAATAACAAAAATAAAATTGCTGTTAGGAAAAACCTCAGCAATTAAGTCAATGACACCAAATATATGAGTACTTGATTCTACATAGAGTGGTTCTTTGATATTTTCAACATAGTCTTTTCTTTGTTTATAAACATATTCTCTTGCTTTATCATCATCGATTCGTCCTGCAGCTCTATCTGCACTGAGTTTGAACATACTGGTTAAAGGGAAAAATTGCCCAATTGTAGCTCTGAATAATCCGAATATTTTCCTTTTTCTGTGCCATTCACACGGTCTGGTTATCCAGACAGCAGCAGGCTCATGAACAGAATAGCAATTATTTATCTGCTTAGAAAGAAACTTTCCAAAAAATTGAGTTCCCGTTCTCCCGGTGGATGATATAAAAACAGAATCCTTTTCAATTTGCTTCATTCTTGTCACCATTTATAGTTAAAATTTACATAAAAAAGTCTCATTCAAGTAAATAATAAAGTGTAATTCACACTTACTTATCATTATAACAGTACAAATGTTTTTCGCAATATAAAATACAGCGCTTGGAAAAATAAAAGTCCAGCACCCAGGTAAATGATTATGTTCTAATCCAGAATGTTCCAAACGATAACTCTTTCCAGTGAAAGTAACTAAATGACAGTGGGGAATAAATCTATCAATTATGGTTCCGGTAATTTTATCTACCAAAACTTTACTTTTTTCTCACATCGAATTTCGAATAATGTATCCATGTAACCGATTTTAAAAGATCATAGTTAAAAAATACAAAAATCAAAACCAGGCCAGAGCCATTGTTCTAACACTTAACAATATAACAACGCTTCCAGTTATTAGCATCAATAATCTGGGTGGTAGTTTCTTGCATAAGTAAGCCGCAAATGGAGCAGCTATAACTCCACCAATAATTAGCCCAACAACAACGGGCCACTTAACAAATCCAAGTATGGAAATAAATGTAATGGCTTCAGCTAATGTTACAAAAAACTCAGAAGCATTAACAGATCCTATTGTAAATCGAGGATGATTGCCATTAGCTACTAAAGTAGAGGTAACTATAGGTCCCCAACCTCCTCCTCCAATTGCATCAAAAAAACCGCCGATTACAGCCAAAAATCTGATACCCTTTTTTACTTCCTTATATTTTCTTTTCTGAAACACTTTAGCTATAATTAAAATACCCATGATGGCTAGATAAATAGCTATAAAAGGCTTTATTATTGATCCTGATATTTGAGTGAGAATATATGCCCCAAGTATTCCCCCCGCGACCCCTGGAAGAATAAGCTTAAGAAATAGTTTTTTGTTTATGTTTCCAAATTTGAAATGAGAAAAACCTGATACACCTGTTGTAAAAACCTCAGAAATATGGACACTTGCACTTGAAATTGCGGGCGGAATACCAAGGCTTAAAAGAAAGGTATTTGAGCTTACCCCATATGCCATACCTATTGCACCATCAATCATTTGAGCTAAAAAGCCAACAACTATAAACATAGAAAGTTGCTCCCACATATTTATCACTCCTTAATCTAAGCTCTAATTATAGTGTTATTAATATAATACTCTAAATGGAGTGCATTTTGCAAATTTTATTTATATCATCCAGCAAGCAGCTTGAATGAACTTTGTCAGAATGCTTGACAAAGCAACTACTATTATTGAACTTTTAGATGCAATACAAAGTGATAAAGAGAAGCTTTTAATTCAACTAAAAAAGCCCTAAAAATCTCGAAAGAATATATACTATATAAGTAGCTCATATTCAATAAGCTCATATTTCTTATACACTATTGCGTTTAATGGAGATTTTCTTCACTCATATTCAGGTGTATCAATCGGATCAATACCGATAGAATTTAGCCATTCTGTAGCTTCCTCTCTAAGAAACTCTTGTTCGTAATCTTTCCAGGGTTTTAGATACTCTCTGTGTAGACCTAGAAATGTTTTGAATCTTGTGAATGCACCTTTGCCCTGTATCAAATCAAACACTTTATCCCTTAGTTCCTCATCTTCAATATTCAAAACAAATTCCCTCATCCTTTTATACGCATACCTTGAGGATGAGGATGGAATACTTACATATCTTCCATTTTCATCATTGCAGTAAATCTCATATGCTTTTTTAGTAAAATCTACCTGCCACTCGGAAACATTTTCCAGTATTTCCGGTAATTCTTCTTCTTCAATTTCACAATCTCTAACTTCAGAAGGTACAGAGTCTTCGGTGAAAAAATAAATTTTTCCTGTTTCAGTGTCCAAAAAAGCTGAAAAATCATTTTCAAAATAATTTGCGCTCTGCATCATATCTGCTACTTTTCCAATATCTACTGGTAATTTTTTCATAAATATCACCTTCCCTTTTCCTTCAATATCATTGTATAAAACAAACCATGATATCTAAAACATCAGCTTTTCATGGATCCCTAAATAAAACACTGTAGATCTTTTGACTATAAAGTAAAATTCTGATATTATTAGAATACTCCAATAAGAGTCTAATACTAAGGAGAGAGTGTGATGAATGATAAAGTCACTCTTAAAATTCCCCGCCCCTTATACAAAAAGCTACAAAAAGTAATCGAAGGAAGCGGATACAGCAGCGTCACAGAGTTCGTTGTTTATGTCTTACGTGATCTTGTCTCATCCGAGAATTTTAAAGAAAAAATGCAAAGCGACGATGAAGTTTCTGAACTAACAGACGAAGAAATCAAAGCAATAAAAAAGAGATTGAAAAATTTAGGCTACATGGAGTGAAACGATGCTAATAGATCTTCATACACATACCACAGGTTCAGATGGTTCATATACGCCTGGAGAACTACTTGAAGAAGCTCTGGATAAAAGCATCGAAGTATTTTCAATAACTGACCATGATACCCTTGATGGCGTCAAATCACTTTTTCAAAAACTATCTTCGGAGGACTTTGATTTTGGTTTGTCGCAAAACATACAACATACAACGCACAACGTAATTATTTGTAGTCTGATCCCCGATACCGGGTCTCGGATCCCTGATTCTAACAAGTTAACGGAAAACGGTTCACGGAAAACGTCTTCTGAACCTTCGATGTACGATAGACGATGGGCGATGGACAAAACTAAAATATTTTCCAATATTTTAGTTTTCATCCCGGGTGTCGAAATCAGCGCTGAATTTCCAAAAACACTTCATATACTTGGATACGGAGTGGACATTAATAATAAAGAACTCAATTCAACCCTCAAAGAACTACAAAATTACAGACTTAATAGAAACAAACATATGGTAGAAAACATGAACAACCTGGGATTTGAAATAAGCCTGGAAGAACTGCAAAAGAAAGCTGGTGGCAACTTAATTGGAAGACCTCACTTTGCCCAGCTTATGCTGGAAAAAGGATATGTTGACTCCTATCAGGAAGCCTTTGATAAATACCTAAAAAAAGGCGCTCCCTTATACATGAACAAAAAAAGACTTGACCCAGAAAAAGCAATAGAACTTATTTCAAAGTCTGGTGGAATTCCTGTACTGGCACATCCTTATCAGACCAAGTTAAATGATGATGATCTGCATTCACTTATAAAAGAACTCGTTTTATATGGATTAAAGGGGATTGAAGCTTTCTATTCTAAACACAGTGAAGAAATGACAAGAAAATATCTTAAATTTGCAGAGGAATTTGACCTATTTGTTACTGCTGGTTCAGATTTTCATGGAGACAACAAACCAGAAATACAATTAGGAATGCAAGTACCATACGTTTTTTTACAAAAGTTCTTATGTGAATTACAAAATCATAGATACTTTTCGAAAACAAATACCAACACTAGTTTTTTTAGATACTAGGGGGGGAATAAAAATGTCCAAACAGGTAAATATACCTGAAGAAATGTACAAGAAAATTGAAGATAGACTGGAAGAGTTTGGATTTGAAACAGTTGACGATTATGTTGCTTTTGTACTTGAAGAAGTACTAAAAGACGACGATGGATCAGAAGAAGAACAGGTATTTTCAGAGGAAGAGGAAGAAATGATCAAAAAACGACTCAGAGACTTAGGTTATTTAGATTGACTTGATGAAGTAGTTTGAAAAAAACAAGCTTTACCTTCTAGCCAAAACTATTCATAGAAACAAACTTGAAGAGAATAATCAGAAATAATGTTACTTTTTGGTCTTTGAAATGAATTATTGGGGTTTTAAAATCATCAAACAAAATAACATTTGGCAATCAATATAATAACAAAGTTCGTTAATAGGTGTTAGCTTTTAGGTGTTGGGTAGATTTAACGAAAAAAGCCGATCGAAGAGAGAGGCGCTTGAAGATAAGCAACTACAGAAGTTACGTACAACAAGCAACCAACAACCGACTACGTATTTCCCCTTTAATTCTCCTCTACAGAGGAGGGGACCGCGTTAGCGGTGAGGTGTGTTCATTTATGTATTTTCTCGTTTCTCTGGTCCTTCTTGGTTTCTCGGACTCTCGTTTTCTGAGCACCCGCTCTCTCAGAGCGCCTTTGAATGAGAGTTTTTTCGAGCAACTCCAGGCGCCATTGAACGAACGTAGTGAGTGACTTCAATCGTCACTCTCCGAGCGTCAGATGGTTTATAGATGTACGTTATTTAAATAAAAAACAAGGTGGTGTAAAGATGCAGGAAGGTTTCACTGTATGGTTTACAGGATGGTCAGGTTCAGGTAAGACCACACTGTCAAAAGCACTTGAAAAAGAATTAAGAAAAAGAGGAATAACAAACACTCAGCGACTAGATGGAGACATCGTGAGAAAAGATCTCACACGAGATCTTGGTTTCACAAAAGAAGACAGAGACGAAAATATAAGGAGAGTAACCTTCGTTGCTGACCTTCTGAGCAATAACGGGGTGGCCACGTTAGTGTCATTCATCTCTCCCTACATAAAGGCTCGAGAAAATGCTAGAAATAGATGTCGTAATTTTGTGGAAGTGTATGTTAAGTGCAGCAAAGAAGAACTCATTAAAAGAGACGTTAAGGGATTGTATAAAAAAGCTCTTGCTGGTGAAATAGAAAACTTCACCGGAATAAGTGACCCCTATGAAGAACCACCAAATCCCGAAGTAGTTGTCGAAACAGACAAGGAAAATATCGAAGAATGCCTGGGAAAAATAATTAGCGTACTTGAAGAGAGGGAATTTATTCCTATAGGAGACGCAGCAGTACAAGAAGATGAAGGCAGAGGTTCAAACTAACTGGTCTAAGCGATTAATAATTTTCATTGTATCGGGGGTAATTTTATTACTCCCGATGATTATTGATGCTCCAGAAGGATTGAGTCAGATAGGTTTTAGATCACTTGCTGTTTTTGCTGTTTGTATTCTCTGGTGGGTAACAAATGTTATTCCACTAATGATAACCAGTCTTTTTGCGATAGTTGCATTTCCCCTTTTCAATATAGCTGAGGCTCATGAAGTTTACCCTAAATTTGGAAATACCGCAGTCTTTTTCTTACTGGGTTCGTTCATACTTGCTTCGACTTTTATGCGTTCAGGTTTAAGTACAAGAATATCATTGATTTTCATAAAAACAGTTGGTAAAAGTCCTTTAAAGATGGTAATTGCATTCCAGTTATTGGCAACATTCCTCGCTTTCTGGACAACAGGACATACAGTTGTCGCAATATTAATACCCATTTTGCTGGAACTGGGAAATTCTCTGTCAGATGAACAAAATGGAGTAGAACTAGCAAAAAGTCTTTCTCTGGCTGTGATGTGGGGAGCGGTGATAGGAAGTAATTCGACATTCCTGGGAGGAGCCTACACACCCTGCGTCATTGAAAATTGAATAACCAAAAAAGCGGTTTTTGATTTTAGCTATTAGGTGTTGGGTAGATCAAATGAAAAAAACCGATCGAAGAGAGAGGCGCTTGAAGATAAGCAACTTCGAAAGTTGCGCACGACTCACAACTAACTATCGTACAACGTCCCTCGTGTCAAATGCACACACCCAGCCTTCGGCAGCCCTCTCTAAAACCGTTGTACGTGGTCCGTAGTAGGTTGTGCGTTACTAATAC
>JBNGCV010000070.1:0-4133 GCA_049975465.1 Kosmotogaceae bacterium
GCTTTATAGACCACTTTTAGCGGCGTTTCGTTTTGATAATATGTAAGTTTTCGGCAACCCATCGACCATAAAAATACACTTTTTATTTTCATTTGAAGTTTCATTTGAAAGAAAAAAGGCAGGTGTTTCCATTGTGTGTGTTTGGCGGGTTAAAACGGGAAGAACCTTAACAACCGCTTAGGCAACCAATCAAAGCCAGCGAAGGAAGGCAAGGTTTTTTGGATATTTTTTTGATACCTTTTAAAATCAATAATAATCATCAAAAAAATATTCAAAAATTCATTTTAACCTTGCGTGGGCTGGGCGGTGGCTTTATCTTGCCTTAGCGGTTTTAAGGTTGCGGGCTGGGTTCTTTGGGGTGGTGGTCGGGGTTTTGGTGGATAGACACATCAACAAGTATCCCGATTTAGTGTTTCTTGGTTTTCCGGTTTCACCGGAAGCTTAGATACACTTTATCGGGATTCTTGTTACCGCTTCTGTGGCGGCAAACAGCGCTTTAAAAAATTTTGGTCGTGCCGGTGGCCGGTGGATTTTTTAATGGGCTGTTTGTCTGCGTCGGCGTGGGTCGGGGTGTGTTGGCGTGCGGCTATTTACACATAATAACCCTTATAACGACAGCTTTGGATTGCAGGGCGGGCTTCGTGGGGCTGCTCTTATAAGGTTTATTATGTTACTTAGCTTTGGGTAATTTTTTCGGGCGTGTCTTTTTGTTTGCAGGGTCGGGACGGCTCTTTGGATTTTGCTTTTTACCTTATAAATCAATTAAATATTAAAAAGCAAAATACAATGTGCCGTATGTGCGCAGGGACAAAAAGCATGACGGAAAAAATTACAGAAGGGATGGCAAGGGGAAGGGCAAAAAAGACAGGGGGAGTTTTAATAAATACCTTTAAAAATCAATCAATTCCATTTATTAAAACGGCTGGGTTTTTTGACCTGTGGGGCGGGTCTGGTTGTGGGTCTTATTGCAAAGGATGGTATTTATTGATGGCGTTCTTTAATTCTTCCAAACCGGTTTGTTTGTATTCTTCGGTACTGGCTGCCCGTCTATGCCCTGCAAAGACTTGTACCACACGTAAATCATTCCCGGATTTTAAAAGATGTGCTATTACCGATTGCCGTATTTTCATTGGTGTCATTCTCCCGTGTTGCTGCCGATGGTAGTTTATTTGTCTGCTAATGGCGTGTTGCTGTATCCTTGTTCCGTTTTCTGATAATATCAAAGCTGTTTCGCTCAATGGTTTGTTTTTCCGTTTAAGCAAGTTTACACGCCCTTCCTGCAAGTATTTATGCAGTAACATGATTTGACTGCTTTGCAGGTTTAAACTCCTGCTTTTATTTTTGATATTGCCTTTTATAAATATTGTCCCTTCGTCCAGGTTCACATCATCAACATTTAACTGGCTTATTTCAAGTACGGTCAAAGCCTGGTAAACCAATAAACTGACCATTGTTTTATCCCTTAAAAACATGTGCTGCTTTTTCGTTTTAACAGTCTCCAAAAATTCTTCCAGTTGCTTTTTTGTATAAAGGTTTTCAACGTCTATGCTCCTGTTTATCTGGTCTTGTAAATATAAATCCTGGCAAGGGTGGTCGTTCCGCTTTCCTTCGCCGATTAACCAACGGTAATATATTTTGATGGCAAAAAGGTTGTTCCGGATGGTCTTTGGGTGCTGGTTCTTTTTCCGGAGATGAGCAATGTAAGTTAAAACATCTTGGTACGTGGCTGTTTCCGCATTGGTGGTATAGTCTGCAAACTGGCGTATCATGTACAGGTTGCTTGATAAAGTGGTTTTGCTGTAATTCTTCAATAAATAGTCTTTAAGTTCCATAATCCGCTATTTTAAAAGGTTCTGTAATTGTTTCCGGCTTACCCTTGTGTATATTTCGGTTGTCTCCAGTTGGCTATGCCCTAAAAATTCCCGTACCTGTTCAACTTTTACGCCTTGTTCCAAAAGGTGTGTAGCAATTGAGTGCCGTAAATTATGGATGGTGATGTTTTTGCTTTTGATGGTCTCGTTACCTGTTCTGTCGATTATTCGTTTTAAGTATTTGTTGTAAGTATATTTCATCATCCTACCGCCCCGACTGTGAAGCATAAAAGATTGTTCGCCTTTTTGGTAATCCCTGCCAGTTGCCAGTTTATCACGTTCTTTAAAAAAGTAATTGGTAAGGTCGTTTACTACTCCCGGACTCAAAGGGACTACACGCCGTTTGTTGCCTTTGCCACGTGGGACGATTAAAATTTCCTGACGTAGTTTAATGTCGTCTATGTTGATGGCAACCAGTTCCGACACCCTTAACCCACAGCCATAAGCAAGGCTTAATAATGCCCGTTCCTGCCAGTTCTCGGTTGTTTTATAAAGTTGTTTGATTTCTTCCTGGTCAAGTATTATCCGTTCGGTTGTTTTGGTTGGGTACGGGTATTTTAATGCACTTGCAGGGTTTGTCTTTATCTTGTTTTTGCTGAGTAGCATTGTAAAAAGCTGCTGGATGGATTTCATGTGTGCGTAGATGGTTTTTTGTGATAAGCTGTTGCCGTCTTTCTTGCTTGGTCGCTCCTGCAGGTATCTGTAATGCCCTTCTATTTCCTTGCTGGTTACTTTGGTGATGTCGGTAATGTTCTGTAGTTCCAACTGGTGTAAAAACTCCCTTAAATACCTGTATTTTGTCGTTGCTCCATGGATTTGATGCCCTAAGGTTTCAAGATAGGTTTTGTATTCGTCTGCAAGTTCGTTGTAGTTTTCATCATAAAGTTCCATTGTTGCACTGCTTTTATTATTTTGTAGTCGGATTAATCAAAGCTTTAAGGTTTCTATAATAAATCGGACTGTGTCCGTCGTAGAGTTCCATCGTAATTACTTTTTACATTATTATTCTTTTCTTCGGAACGCAAACGCCAAAGGCTGTTTTTGACTTAACCAATTGATTCTAAATAAAAACTGGCGTTCGGTCTGGTGTTCCGGCAAATACGAACACTAAAGTTTTTCCAGTTGGTTATGCAGGTATTCTTTGATTTCTGCCCGTAGCTTGTCGATGCTGTCCCAATAGCTGATTTTGTACTTAAAACCACGGTTGGCATACCCGTTGGTCTGGGTGATGTATTCCAGCTCTTCCAGTTCCTTAAAATAACTGTGTTGCTGCGTTTTGCTTATGTTCAGGGCTTGCCGGATTTCACGCCTGGTAAACTCGTAGTCCTTGCCTTTTTTCAGGGTGTGGCTTTTCAGGTTCTCGTAAAAATTTCTCAGGCTTCCGTCCAGCTCATCAACCTTTAAAACAATGCTGTCGAACATGATTTCTATGGCTGCCCGTATATCTTCTTTATCGGTAATTAAACGCCCTTCCTTGTCCTTTTTTCTCTGGTACTGGTTCAGGATAGTGATTTGCTTTACAAAGTTCTGGAAGTTCTGGTTCAACCGCCTGATTTTGGCTGCTTTTTCGGGTAACAGTAATTTGGTGGCAAAAGGGTTGATTACTTCGTAAGGTTTTAATAATCGGATGCAGTTCTGTAAAAATTGGGTAATGTCTTTTTCTTTCTTTTTATCTACAAGCCCCGCAGCTTTGTTATTCTGGTAATTGACTATGTGTATGTCCTGTTCCTTGCTCTCGTCCACTGCCAGCACAAAACAACGGCTCATGTTATCTTCGTAAACAGTCCCTTTGGTAGTTGCTACTAAACTGCAAATTGGTCCGCGCACACGCTTTATTTTGGCGTAAATCGTGCCGTTGCTCTCGTCTTTTGCCGATGTGCTGCTGATGAGCTCCCCATTGCTCTGCAGTTCCCTAAATGCGTATTCTGCTTCTTCTTTCAAGCCGTCATAATCTTCGATAACTATCAGTTTGTTTTGTAGCTGGTATTCGCCGTAATTGTAAAAACTGCTGTCGGTTACACGGGTTAAGCGTATCACATCTTCGGGCGGCATAAAATCGGATATTTGCCTTACAAGGTGGGTCTTTCCGCTGCTGGTGCTTCCCTGCACGATGGCGTGCAAGGTTTCGGGCATAAAGTAGCTGCTGGCAATGACCAGTAAAAATATGCGGTTGTTTTCTTCACGGATTACCCCGGCTTTGTGTACCAGGCTGTTCATGTTCTCTATTAATCCCGGTTTTTGTAAAAAGGCGGTGCATTGTTT
>JBNGCV010000070.1:4233-7544 GCA_049975465.1 Kosmotogaceae bacterium
ATGCTTACTTTCAGGCTGTCAAGCTGCTGGACTTTAAAGCCTTTTATGCTGTAATATGCTGTTGAACCTTCAAAAGTCAGGTTGTTGGGGTTGCCTGTGTTTAATTCTCCTTTTTTCGGTTCTGGTTTGGTTGGCTTTGCATCCTGCTTGGGTTCTGGTTCTGATGCTTTTTTTATTTCATTTGAAAAAATTTCAGTTGAAGAAAAAAGGGTTATGCGTGATTGCAATAAATGGGTAAAGATTTCCGGTTCATGTCCTTGCAAAAGACTGTTGATGTCTTCGCCTTCGGGTGTTGGCACTTTGCTTATTTGTACTGCTTCGTTTTTTAGCCGTAATTCTTCGGCATATTTTTTTACTGCTGTTTCCCCGGCTTTGTCTCCATCAAGGAAAAAGATGATTTCCTGTAGCTGTGCCAGTTTGCCGATTGCCGTTTTATGTTCCCCGTTCAGCCTGTTTGTGCCGTAAATCGGCATAAAATCGTACTGGTTTCTTATTTCGTCTATCTGGTAAAGGCTTAAAAAGTCGATGATGCTTTCTGTAATGATTAGTTTGTTTGCATCTTTCTTGGGATAATAGAAAAGTCCTTTGCTGTTTTTCAGGTAGTAATGTTTGTTCCTGCTGGTTTCGGAAGTGGAACGCCCGTACATTCCGGTAATATTGCCCTTTTCATCGTTCAGGGCAAAGATGGCGCAATGCGAAGCCCAGGGCGTGTAGCTAAATTCGGTGCGGCTGCCGTTGCTGCTTTTTATCAGTAAACCGGATAATTCACAAAGCTTCATATCCTGTTCGCTTATCCTGCCTCGGTGGTGGAACTGTGCAGAGTTGTAGCCAAAAGCAATCCCCAGGTTTTCAAGCTTGCTTATGTCAAGGTTTCTGCTTTGTAAATAGTTCCTTGCCTTGTTGTCCTTTCGCATGATAAAGCCATTGCGGAAGTAGTTAAATATCTTGGATAGTATGGCAAGGTCGGTTTGTGGTTCTGGTGGGGTCTCGTTCTTTTTCGTTGGTGCAAAGTAATTCAACATTGACTTTGCTTTCTCAATGGCTTCGTGCTTGGTGCAGCTTTCTTTGTGCATGATAAAATCTATCTGGTCGATGGCTTTGCCGTTAAGGTTGCAATTGGAACTAAAACAAAATACAGTGTTGGTCTCGGGGTACACTTGCATGCTCGGGGTGCGGTCGTTGTGGAACGGGCAGTTAATGCGTTTGTTCCGGTCGGGTTTCAGCCCGTAATGCTGCAATACTGCAAGGATGCTAAGCCTTTCCTTTATCTCGTTTATTTCCATTTCTCAATGATTTTGATTATTAATTCGTCGTTTCCGGGCGTGATTTGTACCAGGTCGCCGATGTCAAAACCAAGTTCCTGTAGCCAAAGCCCTTCCAATGTTAAAACAGGTGCTTTGTTTACCCGCCGTTGGGAGCGGCAAAGGCGGATATTCCGGGGGTTCTTTTGCTTTTTTATCTCCATTGCCAAAATTTTTTAATTTTTTTTATCTGTGAATATTTGGTACAAAAATAGAGTATTTTATTTTTTGCACAAATAATTCATTATTTTTTTGTACCATTTATTCTATTTAATTTTGGAAAATCAATATAAAAAAGGCTTTTTTAGTACCATATTTAACATTATCGCATGGAGAGTTTTGGAAAAAAATTACGTGAATGCAGGGAAGTAAAAGACTTCTCACAGGCAGAACTTTCCCGGCAACTTGGTGTGCATCATTCCATTATTGGCAAGTATGAACGGGACGAAGTAAAACCCACTATTGACGTGGTTAAAAAAATTGCTCAGGTTCTTGATACAACGGTGGGATATTTATTGGGAGAGACTAAGCAACAAAATGTATTGAAAGACCCTAAAATGCTTAAAAGAATTACAGACATAGAAAGTCTGCCCAACAGAGAAAAAGAGTGCCTTTTGCTTACTATTGATAATTTTATTAAGGCAACTAAGTTCAACTTATTATAAAGCAATAAAAAAGCCCCAATTGGGGCTTTTTCAAAATCTTATTCTCCGATTGCTAAAACATGGTAGTAAAATTCGGTTCCATCATCAAAATAAAAAGCAACTCCTTCATCTCCCAATTTAGTTTTATGCTTTTTATAAGTGATTCGGGTTTCAAATTCATTGGATAACTTATTGTATACTTTTGCCTTACCTTCTTTTAGCATGTCATAATAAACTAATGAAAGTAGTAAGTAATTCTCAACTTCTTCTTTACTACTGTTAGTGTCTATTTTTATTGGTATACGAAGCTTATCAAAATCACTGTTTTTCAGCCTTTCATAAGTCGCAACTAATTCTTCTTTTCTTGATTGCAAAGTTTGATTTTGTATTTTCTCATAAGCTTCAGTAAGCACAGCTTCTTTCTTAAAGTACAAGTCAGCCTTTTCTAATTCCAATACAAAATACGACTGTGCATCAGTTGTCTTGAGCGGGATGGTTTTTTGTGAACAATTCGTCATCACAAATAAAATTGATGTTAAGACTATAATATATCTTTTCATATTGCACCTACCTTCCTGAATTTGGCCCCACATAATTAATTTGCATAGGGTTATTCAATATGTAATCATACCCTGTTACCGCATTAGTTGATGTGGCAGGTGTTAAAAATCTCATAAATCCTGCTCCAGTTGCATCTCTGGTGTAAAATTCTCTTAAAGGTAGATTGTATTCGCTCCTTACTTGATTTTCAATATGAACTGCATTAAATTCATCATTGGTTACCCTACTAAGATTTGGGTCTGCATGGCCAGGCGCAAATAATGAATAATCGGACATGCCCTGCTCTGCCATAGAAGCATGCCCTAACTCATGCGTTAAACCAAGAAAAGTGGGGCGTGCAGTATTTCCTAATTGATTCGGACCGGATGATTTTGCACCAGGATTCCAATAAATAGTCCCGCCTGAACCTGCTGCTGCCGCATGAGCCGGAGAAACTCTCGCTAATCCAGCCCTTGCTACACTATTTGGAACAAATTTGTTGCTACCCCGTTGTACCGTGAAATTTAAATCTGAACCTTCTAACTGTCTAAGTAGACCTTGTCCTGAAGAAACTGCATTAATATCATCAAGAGCACCTTTTGCTTTAGAAAGATATCCTTTTACTTTTCCGGTGTAAGCTGTTCCATCCTGATTATATAAATTTCCATTCTCATATAATAAAGTTTGCTTACCACCTAAACCTAAAAATCCGGTTCTATGTGTAACCCAAAGACTGTCTCCATTTACATCAATAAAATAAACTGGATTATTAGCACCATAATGGTAGGGCGTAAGACTTGTGTATTTTTCAGCGAACCGGTCAACA
>JBNGCV010000071.1:0-4787 GCA_049975465.1 Kosmotogaceae bacterium
TACATGTCATTGATTCTTTACCATAACGACTTCCAAAAAGAAATAGCTGAACAATTTGTAAAGGAAAAAGAAGATGAAAATGGAATGAGAGCATATACAGAAATTAGGCCACTTGAGATTTTTTATCTTGCAGAATATTATCATCAGAAGTATTTCTTGAAACAGGAATGGGATTTTTACAGGATATACAGAGAAATTTATGATGATGAAGAAATTGTTGATTCAACTGCCACTGCAAGGGTCAACAGTTATTTGAGAGGAAAAGGAAGCAACGATCAATTAAAAAAAGAAATAGATAAACTTGGATTATCAGAAGAAACAAAGGATAAATTGATAAGATATTACGAAACACTCTAAGTACCCCTTTTTCAATAAAAAACTGCGCCTTTTAGGGCGCAGTTTTTCTTTATACAACAGAGCTAACTCATTTTTTCAATTTCATCTGTTACATCCGGCATTCCGGTTAATTCAACAAGCTTTGTGCCTTTTTTAAGCACATGATGTAGTTCATGATAGGTCTCTCTTTCTTTTTTATAGATTATCCCCATGGGTATTCTTTCCCCAAATTCCAGCGATTTTTCAAATGCTTTTACTTTATCAGTGACATCATACGAACTATCATCTTCAGACACATCGTAAAGTCTTTCTTTATACCATCCGAAGGTGTTCACTTTATTAAATGAAACGCAGGGATGCATAACATCCACAAGCGCAAGTCCCTTAAATTTTATTGCTTCAGATACAATTCTTTTGAAATGGTCTTTTGCACCAGACCATGTTCTGGCAATGAAAGGCGCATTAAGTGAAAGAGCAAGTGCAAGAGGATTGAGTGGTTCGTTAATAACGCCCTTTACCTGAGAACTGGTTTTGTGTCCTATTTCTGTTGTTGGAGAACCCTGACCCTTGGTGAGTCCATAAATCTGGTTGTTATGAACAAGTATGGTGATATCAAAGTTTCTTCTTATTGCATGAACAAGGTGGTTGCCACCTTCTCCGTACATATCTCCATCACCAGATTCAGCTATAACTGTAAGATCTGGATGAACTGCCTTGGCTGCAAAGGCAACAGGTAACCCTCTTCCGTGCAAACCATTGAAGAAATTTATATTCAAGTAATGTGGCATTTTGGCAGCCTGACCAATTCCCGTAACCATCAAAGTTTTTTGAGGTTTTAACTTGAGTTCCTTCAATGTTTCTGCAAGGGCAAGTCTAATAGCAAAATTCCCACATCCGGGACACCAGGCCAATTCGGTATCTCTTAGAAATGTCATAATGCATCAGCTCCTTTTAACTGTTCTTCAAGCCAGGTAGGAGTTATGGGACGTCCATCGTATTTTCCAATTTTTGTAAAGGGAATTCTGACTTTGCTGCTTAGATATTCTGCAAAAAGCCCTGAATAATTACCTTCCACAACGACAAATACTTTATCCTCAAGGTCTTCAAATAGTTCTGTTCTCAGAGGAAACAATTCTGAATAATGAATATAACCAAGGTCATTCTTTTTGGAAATCTCATCAATTACGCCCCAGGAATCGCCCCAGCCGATGATAATCTTTTTCGCTTCAAGATTATGTGTAACGGGTTTATCTACTTCCTTTTTGAGTCCTTCAGTTTTTATGTTTCTCTTTTCAACCATTTTTCTTCTTATGTCTATGTCCTCTGTTATGAATCCGTATTCATCGTGTTCGTCGCTATCTACTCTTACAAGGCCTTTACCGCCTGGAATTGCTCTTGGTGAAACGCCACTTTCTGTTAATTCGAAACGCTTGTAATCTTCATCAGAATCTACTATAAATCGTTTATTATATTCTTCTACTACTTCAGGTTTCTGACAAATGAAATATGAATCAGTTAGTTGTTGTGAGAGTAATACAACAGACGGAATCTGATATTTGTCTGACAGATAAAAAGCCTTCCTGATATATTCAAAGGCCTCTTTTGGTGTGCGTGGAGCAACAACATATCGTGAAAACTCTCCGTGTCCTGCTTTTATGGTAAAAAATAGATCTTCCTGTCCAGTTCTTGTAGGCATTCCAGTAGCTGGTGCGGGTCTTTGTGCGTCAACGATAACCACAGGCGTTTCGGTCATTCCTGAAAGACTGAAACCTTCCTGCATCAAGGCAAATCCACCTCCAGAGGTAGTGGCCATGGCTCGTGTTCCCGTATAAGAAGCTCCGATAGCCATATTTATAGCAGCTATTTCGTCTTCAGCCTGTTCAACTACGATTGAATATTTGTCTGCGCGGTTTGCCAGATAAAGCATTACTCCTGTTCCAGGGGTCATAGGATATGCTGAAAGAAATTTACATCCAGCGCTTATTGCTCCCAGTCCTGCTCCATCTGTACCAGATATCATAATGGTATCTTCTTTTCGGTTCTTGTCTATTTCAGGCTTTTCCAGTTCATGATTTAGATCATAACCGGATTTCAAGGCTTGATAATTTGCCTTCAAAACACTTTCTTTATCTCCAAAGGTTTTCTTTAAAAGATCCTTGGGAATTTTCATGGGTACATTGAGTAGATTCAATATCATGCCAGCAATAACAACGTTCATTGTTTTTTTGTTTCCAGCTTCTTCAGCTAATTTATTTAAAGGAAAGAATTGAGCTTCTAAATCGAGACTTTCTTTGCTTTTTTCGTCAGCAAGAATATCAGTAGAATCCTTTACTAAGACTTTCATTGTGTTTGTTGTCTCTGATTTCAATGAAACGATTAGATCAGGCCTTTCTTTTATACAGTTTATTGGGCTATCAGATACTCTTATTCTGTAGATATATTCACCACCGCGAATTCTTGAATGATAACTTTTATCTGTAAAAATGTAATAACCAGCCTTGAATAAAGATTTGGCAATCAAATTACCAGCAGTCTGCAATCCCTGACCTGCTTCACCGGAGAGTGCAATGTTGAACTCTTTCATATTATCTCCTCCTGTAATGCAATGAAAAAAGGCGGTATAAAACCGCCTTTTTAGTACTAATTTTCATCAAACAGGTTCAAATTCATCCTGGCTCGCACCACAAAGTGGACAAACCCAATCTTCAGGAAGTTCATCAAAGGAAGTACCGGGTTCAACGCCGTTGTCGGGATCTCCTAATTCAGGATCATAGATATACCCGCATACAATGCATCTGTACTTTTGCATAATTTCACCTCATTTGACTGAATATTTTTTTGAACCTTCCCATAGCCCATGTATATTACAGTAAATAACTGTAATAAGTGTACCAGGTTTTTCAAGTTTAATCTGTATTTTTCCCTTAGGGTCTGAAAGAACCGGGGTAAATTCGAAATGTGTAAGATGTACCAACAAATTGCTATCATCATACTTTACATAAAGGTCAACCCATTTAATGTGATGCTCAAGTGTGTTGGGATGAGGTATTTCTTTGCCTACACTTACTTCTACCTCAAATGGGTTACCTGCTTCAATCGTATCAGGAGCATCAATAACAGGGACATGTTTTTCAGATTTCCAATCGGCGCTTTGAATGTAGTCACCAATTTTCATACAAAAAACCTCCTTTTCAAATTATCGTAGTTTAAAATAAGACAAATTTAGTCGGTCTCATAAAAATTATAACATAAGTTACAGATAACAAAATTCCAAACAACTATTTTGAATTAGTACATATTAATAAGCATCTAGAATATTCAGACATACATGGCTTATAAAAAAATTTTACACCATGGACCATTGTATTTGTCTATTCCGTAAATGTATTATATTAATTCTTTTTATTGGGAAAAAGTTCATTTACAGCAGTGGTTATCGTTGCTAAGTCATGCTAAAATAAAGTAAGCTTTACTAATCAATGGAGGCTATATATGAACAAAGATGTAAGATATCTTCTTTCATATACCGCAATCACTGGCACCACGGTAGCAATGTTCCGGGTGCTTTTTAATCTGTTCTTGAGAGATGCTGGATATTCAAATAGCGTAATCGGTTCTACACAATCTGCTGCGCTTTGGGGAACAGCTATAATAGGGCTTTTAATGGGAATAATGGCAGATGCCATGGGTAGAAAACGGATGATGATCTACACAACCTGTTTAATGCCGCTTGTAGCAATTATGATGACCTTTAATGTAAGTGTTCCTGTACTGCTCACATTATCTTTTTTCAGAGGTGGTTTTACTGCAGCGAGATTTACTATTGTTTTAGCTGCCTTTACTACAAGTACCGATTCAAAATCAAGAGCAAAGGCTTTTGGTGCGAATTTTGGACTTATGATGGGTAGCGGTGTTTTTGGGAATTTTATAGGGGGTTTGCTTGGTGATATCATTGGTTTACGAATAACACTTATACTATCGATGATTGTTACCTTTGCAGCACTCATTCCGTTGTTCAAATTGGAACCTGATAAAATTAAAACTAAACGAATCAATCCTTTTGACTTCTCTGGATTCGATAAACAGCAGAAAAAAATAATGGTTTTGTTCTTCATATCCACTGCGACAGTTGGATTTGGTGCAGGATTATTCATACACTTTGGGAATCTAATATTCAAGGACCTTTTTGGTATGACACCTACAGGTATAGGTATTGCACTTTCGATAGCGCAATTGGGCACTGCACTTGGTTCCACCTTTTCCCACAAGCTCGGAAAAACCTTTGGACCGTTAAAATTTGTGCTCACCATGCAAATTCTGGTGGTTCCATTAATTCTATCCTTTGCATTTATTAGGGATCCCTATGCCTTTACGGTGGTTTATGCTCTTAGATTTGTATTCATGAATACCACTGTGCCTATAATGAATTCAGTGGTATTTTCACATCTCCC
>JBNGCV010000071.1:4887-7406 GCA_049975465.1 Kosmotogaceae bacterium
TAATGAGTTCTCACAATTTCTTTTATTTAGTTTTAATAGAGGTTTTCAAGGTATGGTTAAGGTGTTATAGTTATTTTGTAGACATACTTGAGGAGGGATATTCATGGCAACCAGGTCTAGCTTCAACGCTTCTGAGATATCAAAAGATAACAAAATATTTTCTCGATTCAGGACAACCATAGAAACAGCATTTTATAGAAATAATGTGGTGAATGTTAATTCAAGGCGTGAAGCATACAAACTTGCAAAGGAATCGCCGGGAACCATAGTCACACAAAATGAAGTACACGAACCAGAAAGACTTGGCCTCGATCCCCACACAAAAATATTATTGTTCAATGATGGTGCAGTATATGGTCGTTATGCGGGAGCACGAAGAATAGTGGATGAATCCGGATTGGATCTTGATGACCTTGCTGCGAAAATCAGAGAAGCAATTTACAGAACAAGAAACAAAAAGATGTACCATGCCCAGGCATTTGTTGGTTTACATGAAGATTATATGGTTAGGGCACATCTTTTAGTTCCTGAATATCATGAAAATCTTCTCTACAATTGGTTACTCAATTTCCAGTCTCTTGAAAGTTATTATATCGATATGTATCAAAGGTCCAGGCAATTACCAGATGAAGGTGATATTTTCGTTTATACAGATCCTGACTGGGAACATCCAGATCATCCTTATGGATTGGCATTTTTTGATCCCGATCACAATGTCGCAGCAATTCTCGGTATGAGATATTTTGGAGAATTCAAGAAGGGAACCTTGACTCTTGCCTGGAGTTGTGCAAGCAGGAACGGTTATGTAGCCTGTCATGGTGGACAAAAACGCTACAACCTTAAGGGTGACAGAAGTTTTGTTATGGGTGTTTTTGGTCTGTCCGGATCGGGAAAATCGACACTCACACACGCAAAACATAATAATAAGTACGATGTCACCATCCTTCATGACGATGCCTTCATAATCTCACTGGAAGATGGTTCATCAGTGGCTCTTGAACCAGCATATTTTGATAAAACAGCTGATTATCCGCCTTCTTCTCCGGACAATAAGTATCTGCTAACACTTCAAAATGTTGGGGCTACGATAGATGACAATGGAAACCTGGTTCCAGTAACAGAGGATATACGAAATGGAAATGGGAGAGCAATCAAATCCATGCTCTGGTCTCCAAACAGAGTTAATAAATTTGATGAGCCTGTAAACGCTGTAGCATGGCTTATGAAAGACCCTGTTCTACCACCAGTTTTGAAGATATCAAATCCATGTCTTGCTTCAGCACTGGGAGCAACACTGGCCACAAAGAGAACATCTGCGGAGAGACTGGCTCCAGGGGCAGATGCAGACGCACTTGTTTTTGAACCTTACGCCAATCCTTTTAGAACCTACCCGCTAAAATATGATTTCATAGGGTTCAAGGATCTTTTTGAAAAACACGATGTTTCGTGTTATGTACTAAACACGGGATACTTCATGGATAAAAAAGTCAAAAAGGGAACAACACTCTCAATATTGGAGAAGATTATTGAAGGTGCTGATGGATTTAAAAATTGGGGTGGTTTCTCCGATATAGATATACTTGAAGTGGAAGGATTTGCTCCAGACCTTGAAGACGAAGAATACCTGAAGTTCCTGTCAAAGCAATTGAAGACGCGGCTTGATTTTATTCTAACGCTTGAAAGAACCAAAGAAGGGTACAACAAACTTCCCGATGAAGCTTATGAATCTATAGAAATATTTTATAATGAGGTACAGAAGAAAATAAAGTAAAAATGATCTAGTGTATCGATTACGGGATTTTTAGTAATATCAATTCCTAATGTGGGTGATTAATTGATACTAAACCTTGTGCTTTTAAGTCTGGGTTTCTTAATGCTCATAAAAGGTGCCAATTGGCTTGTAAAAGGCGCAGGGAATCTCGCCAGAAGTTTTGGTGTTTCACCGTTATTTATTGGATTGACGGTTGTTGCTTTTGGCACAAGTGCTCCTGAGCTTACTGTTAGTCTTTCAGCTTCTTTTAATGGTCTTGGTGAAATAGCCCTTTCCAATGTTGTGGGTAGTAATATCGCAAATGTAGGTCTTATTATTGGAATAGCTGCTATGATCCTTCCTCTCAGTGTTGAATCATCAACGGTTAGAAAAGAGATACCCTTTGCCATAATTATAAGCGCAGTGGTATTCACAATGATTGCATTTCGTGGAAATCCTGTCCTTGGGATTCGTGAAGGAATAATACTTCTTCTATTCTTTGTCATTTTCTTTGAATATCTTTATTCTATGGCTAAAGCCCAACACGAACAGTTGAGAAAAGAAGAAAAAAGCCCACTTTCCGGGGTGAATCAAATAGGAAAGAACGTATTTTTGACGGTTTTAGGAATTGTATTGGTTGTCATCGGAGGAAAATTGGTGGTTGATTCAGCCAGTTTCATTGCATCTTTTCTTGGCATGTCAGATGCCATGATTGGTTTAACAATAGTGGCAATTGGAACATCTTTACCTGAATTGGTGACTTCTGTAA
>JBNGCV010000072.1:0-7267 GCA_049975465.1 Kosmotogaceae bacterium
AATATAACCTATTTTAGGATTCAGGTCATTTTTACAGCAGGTACTTGACACAACCGCTTCAATTTTCATAAGTGTTTCATTATCGTTCAAGTTTAGTTACATTTTCAAGTAAGTATAAATAAATTTTCCTTAAATTCATTTTAATTTAAACATACGCACCCTCGCTTCCTACAATTTTGTCTTATAATATGAGTATACTTAGTACGTTGATTATTACTAAAGGTGTTCTTTAGGACACCAGGGGGTGAGAAAAGTGAGCAAATTTAAACTGCTCTTTTTTATGTTGCTTATCGCATTCTTCTTGCTAATTATCTCAGCCTGTCCTTTTACTCCAACAATGTATGAGCTAACTATAGAAATTGCTGAAGGAAAAGGTACTACAAATCCACCTGAAGGAGTTAATGAATTTGAGGCAAATACAGAGGTACACATATCAGCGCATCCGGATGTTGGATATGAATTTGGTTACTGGGTTGGCGATGTTACTAATCCAAATGTTGCCACTACAACTATCTATATGGATGAAGACAAAACAGTAAAAGTACACTTTAAAGCAGTAGAAGATGAAATCGATGAGATACTTGATAAAGTTGACTTAAATAAACCAATGACCATAAAATACATTGACGAAATTATTCCTTTAGTAGATGATAAAACAGATAAACTACTTGACATGCTGGAAAACGGAACTGCTCTTGAACGCTGGGCTGCAGCCTACTCTTTCCAAAGAGTAACATTACCTGCAACTGTATTAGATGAACTTGAAACTTATTTAACCGATACGAACAATACAATAAAAGCTCTGATAGCGACTGCGTTTCTAAAAAATGGTGATAATAAAGGTAAAGCGCCGCTGGTAAGCTTACTTGGTTCAAATGAAATAATGATGTTCAGTGTTCCACCGGAAGAATTAGGAGCATTTGCACTTCAGATTCTGCACACTTACTTTCCAGGAGAATACACAATAGATAAATATGTTCCGTTAACTACATCGGTTACTGGTGGTCCCTGTGAGTACAAAGTAACTGTCAAGATAGCTTTTCATGGTGATGGAGCATCACAAACACAGATTGATTCATGGGAAAGTGAAGCTGAAGATATCTGGAATGGAGACGAAGGTTCACGTGAATGGGGTGGAGAAGGAGACGAAGAAGACTGCTGCACGGTTGAATTTGATTTTGTATTTGAGATAGTTACTGATGGTAATTTTCCGGAAGATGCACATGTAGTTGAAATAAAAAAGGTGAATGCAGCACATACTTCATTTGTAAAAAAATTAACAACACCGGGTTCTACAGAGACAACAACCGGAGAATTTGACAGTCTCGACAGTGGAGCAGTAGTTGCACATGAGCTGGGGCACTTCATGGGACTTGATGATGAATATCATTACGATGAAGATGGGAATTATGTCAATGATAATGAGCAGGACGAAGATCCTCAAAGTATTATGGCACAAACCAGGGGCAATGTTTCTGCATTACCAGAGCACATTGATAAGATAATGTCTGACGCTGATATTGAATGTGACTGCGACTACAGCATAACCATAACACCTATATATGATATTAATATTTCTCCGGGAGTGCATTCAGTAAAGGGTGTTGTAACCAAAGCAGACGGAAAACCCGCAGAAGGCAAATCAATTGAGGTGAATGTTACAGGTATTCACAACAGAGGCCCTGATGAATTAACAACTAATCAGAATGGAGAGGTTACATATTCTTATGCATGTACACAAAGTTGCCATACAGGCTTAGATATTATAACAATGACAGGTGAATGTAATGCCAGCGATGTGGTTCTTAAAGAATGGATTTGTATTCAAAAACTGTTCCCCTTTCCAGAAAAGCCATTTGATGGTCAAGAAGATTTCCCATATGAAACTCCAGTTGTAACAGTAGATGTTTCACCAACAACAGCGTGGGAAGCAGATAACTTTTCTATGGAAATAACTATTGCAAAAGATTCAGAGATTATTTACGAAGAAACTACAGCCACATCCGTTGTTGAAGTTCCAAATCTGGAACCAGCTTCTGAATATTCAATGAAATTAACTCCATTGAATATTGATTCTGATGGCGAAGGAACAATTATTAAAGGTAACTCCGTTGATATCACTTTTGAAACAGCTGTTCCAACTCCAGAATATGTCGAACCACCGGAAAATATGAAAGCAGACCTATCAGCATCAGATACTTCTATTAGATCTCATGAATTTGCAAAACTAATTAAGGATAATATTGTTGATAAAGGATACAAACAAATGATTTTCGCCTTTGGACAGTGTTTTGGCGGAGGTATGTTTGAAGATCTAAAAGATTTCGATGATACACTTTTAAAATCAGCTGCACGATGGAACGAAACAAGCTGGGGAAATGATGGTCTTGGTTATGATTACTGGCTTGAAGAGTTGAGAAAAGAATTTGAATCTGGTGATACTGTTGCCAAAGCAGATCATGACGCCTATATGAATGACCCAAGAGGTCCCCATGGAGATAGAGATAACCCTCCTGGTACAGAACATCCCCAGGGAC
Source organism: Kosmotogaceae bacterium (assembly GCA_049975465.1). Classification (GTDB taxonomy): domain Bacteria; phylum Thermotogota; class Thermotogae; order Petrotogales; family Kosmotogaceae; genus JASMTM01. Next base: position 2,538 of record JBNGCV010000072.1, read on the forward strand.
TATATAATGGAGATCAAAACATGCGACTTACGGATGATGCAAGTTCCAAGCATGCGCTATTATTTTCAGGATCTGATGCGAAACGACATCAGGGAGATATTGAAAAATGGGAGACTACACTTACTTCAACTCCTCTGGGATTTGATGTTATCTCAGTTGTAGGCGGAACAAAGAAAGATCTCGAAACCGCTCTTGCTTCAATAAGTTCACAAATGAACAGTAATGAGATTTTCTTGTTTATGTCTTCCGGTCATGGTAGTGAAGCAACTGAAATAGCTGAACAGGTTGATGTTTGTCCTGTGGAAGGAGGAGGGGTAGAATTTACACCAACAACGGAAATTCTCGACATTGCCCAGGATGCTGGACTTGAAAATCTATATATTGAATTTGACGTGCTGGACGGCTGGGATATACCTTATAAAGTTTATCTTAATGATTTTCCCCTTGGCATCAGCAATCCTGAAGTTGCGCGAAACTCTTTACCTGTAGGTTTTGAGATGATTAACTGGGAAGATTACAACTATCTGTACTTTAACCCACTCGAACCCTGTGCTGATAGTCGATCGATCTATGATATTTATCTAGGTACTGGTGCAGTACCAACAGTTAATGATGAGTAAAATATAATTATTATCAAAAAAGAAAAAGACTATTAATGCCAATTTATGCTTTGCTAAGCTGTTTTTGAGTTAATTTTCAAAGATTCAAGTTATAAACTTGACAAAGCTTACTATTTTCTGGTAGTATTAAGAAAATCAATTTTTGGAGTTGCTGGAAATGTTTATTAGTAATAGTATTCAAAATTTAATATCAAAGAAGCATGTTAAATGGAGGTGCTCGGTCCTTTTAGACAGCACATCTTAGGCATGCTGTTATAGATAAAAGGAAAAGCCGGGCGATTGTAGAATCGCCCGGTTTTTTTATATCATAATTCTGGAGGTGTTTGTTGTGAGAAAAATGCTGGTATTTGTAGTAATTGTTTTATTGGTAGCGGGTTTTACTTTTGGGAGCTTACTGGATGACATCAGAAAAAGAGGGGTATTGAGGGTTGGACAGGATTCAGGCTATATGCCTCTCTACGGTACAGATATGGAAGGTAACCGAATAGGACTTGAAGTTGAAATACTTCAACGTATGGCGGACATTCTTGGTGTAAGACTTGAGTTTGTAATTGTTAACTGGGATGGAATTATTCCTGCACTGATGACGGACAAATTCGATATTATCTGGTCAGGAATGACGATAACACCCGAAAGAGCATTAAGAGTGAATTTTAGTGATGCTTATTTAACCGTTGGACAGGTTATGGTTTACAGCAGAAATAATTATCAGGAACTACCCAGTTACAATGAACTTAAGAATGAAGATTTAACTATCGCTGTCCAATTAGGAACAACGGGCGACGAAGCTGCTCGCAGGCTATTCGAAGATGCAGAAATCCTCACCTTTGATTCAATGGATGAAGCAGCTTTTCAGGTTGCTTCTGATAGAGCCGACATACTTGTAGTCGATTCTCTTTATGCCAGATACATAGCCAAAAAATACGAAGTACTGGATGTAAGTGATGAATTTCTTACAGAAGAAGATCTTGGTGTAGCTGTTAGAAAAGGAGATCTGGAATTTTTATGGTGGATAAACACTTTTATTAACTGGATGGATACATCCGGAATAATTAACGAACTGGAATACGAGTGGTTCGTTGAGTACGAACCTCAGATGTAATCTGCAAAGATTGGTGAAAATATGAAAAAACTAGTTTCGAGGTCTTTAATCATAATTATTTTGTCTGGCTTTATAGCAATAGTTTATTTTTCAATGTCCCGGGTATATCCGTTTAACTGGGATGTAGCACTAAAGTATTATAGGCTTTTTCTAATGGGACTTGAAATGACAGGCAAATTAACAGCTGTTTCTCTTGGTTTCGCGTTATTAACGGGAGTTGTTATTGCTCTTTTAAGAACATCGAAGATTCAGGTCTTTCAGGACCTCGGAACTATTTATGTGTGGTTTTTTAGAAATATGCCACTGCTTGTAATTATTCTACTCATATACTACGGTCTGGGATCTGTGTTTTCAATTGATAGATTCTGGGCTGGAGTTTTTTCACTCGCGTTTTTTGAAGGAGCTTATACAGGAGAAATTTTTAGAGCTGGTATTGAAGCAGTTCCAAAAGGTGAGATTGAAGCTGGAGAAGCCATGGGGCTTTACTCATATCAAGTAACCCTATCAATTGTTTTTCCACAGGCACTCAGGATATCCATTCCACCGTTAATAGGACAGATGGTTTCACTGATAAAAGATAGTTCACTTGTTTCGGTAATTGCTTTGGGAGATTTGACAATGAGAGCAAGACAGGTGGGTACACAAACCCTTGCCAGTCTTGAAGCATATTTAATCCTGGCTGGAATATATCTTGCAATGACATCAATTTTATCCTATGTTGGAAGAAAATTAGAAAGGAGGCTGGAAATTCCATGAACGATACAGTCCTTTTAATGAAAAACATATGTAAATCATTTGGAAGCACCAGCGTACTAAGAAATGTAAGTTTTAAAGTTAATAGAGGAGATGTTCTTGCCATACTTGGAAGATCGGGTGCTGGAAAAACTACTCTCCTAAGAACGATAAACTATCTTATTGAGCCAAATTCTGGTAAAATTTATTTTAATGATACCGAGGTTGTAAATCATAGACAAACAATACGATCAGTAAGGTCAAAGATTGGTTTTGTCTTTCAAAATTTCAATCTCATCAGTCATCTCAGTGCAATAGATAATGTTGCACTTCCCCTCGTCAAAGTGAGAAGTATGAACTGGCGTCAGGCTAGGAAACAAGCTGAAAAAGCTTTAATTGATGTGGATCTTGCTGATAAAACATCGAACTATCCCTCACAGCTTTCTGGAGGGCAACAACAAAGAGTAGGCATTGCCAGAGCTCTTGTCATGGAACCCGATCTATTACTTTTTGATGAACCAACATCTGCGCTTGATCCTTCTCTTGTGGGAGAAGTTATGAACGTGATGAGAAAGCTCTCATTACTGGGAAAAACAATGATCGTCGTTACACATGAAATGCGCTTTGCTGAAAATACAGCAAACAGAATAATTTTCATGGAGAATGGGGAAATAATCGAAGATACTGATCCAGTATCATTTTTTAACTCTGATTCTGTTGAAATCAAAGGCTTTTTAAATTCAGTAAGTGAAGCTTTCTAGTTATTACCATTATCTATTTGTTCGAATTTTTCATCGAAAAAATCGCCTGGAAACTCAAATTCATCATTTTGAGTAGCAATGTCCTTTTCTAGAGAGGGGTTATCGCTTTTTACTGTAGATTTTTCTTTTTCTCTTGTAGTAAGCGCTGGTGTCCCGGATAAGGTAACAATCAAACCGAATTCTTCTTCAACTGTACTGAACGATGCAGTGCTGATTTTAATGCCGAGAATGGTGTTTGCACCCATTTGATATGATTTATCTTTGAGATCATCAAGTAACTTGTAATAAACACCTTCCATTGCTGAAGTCACTATTTCATCAGCGTCTTCATCAGGGTCGTTCTTGTAATTATCATAAGCTCCCAGATGAATTATTCCTGTGGTTGTAACCATTTGAAAATACCTTACTACGGGTACACCTGGACTTTCGACGCTCAAAGCGAGAACCTCAGGGACTGTCCCATAACTTTTTTTACTAACAGACTTTTTTTCAAGCTCCTTTAGTTTTGTAGCACACTCAAGACAATACCATTCGCCTTTTATCTTAATAGAATTCTTTTTATCAATCTCTTTACCACAGATGTTGCATTTCTTCGCCATAAGAACACCTCGCTTTCCCAGTCAGCCAATTTCACCATAGCCAACACATCCAAACACATCAAGACCTGTGTGGCACATAAGTACAGACGGCAATCTTACTGATATGAAATCGGGAATAACATCTACAAATTTGCTCATCTCATTTTTCAAAACCCGTTGAATCTCTAAAGCATAATCTTTCATCCTTTCGTGCCCCCAACCTACTGCAATTTTCAAATTCGTTTTTCTGTTCTCAATATGTTCCATCATAATAGTCACCATTTTTCTAATTAATTTGCTAGATGTCCTGGTTTTTTGAAGTAACTTCAGTTCTCCATTACTGCTAATATGAAGAAGAGGTTTTACTCTTAACAAGTTGGCCATCATTCCCTTATATCTTGGTAGTCTTCCGCCATTAATAAGTCTCGTTAAGTCCATTACACTTACCAGCAATTTAATGTTTTTATAGCTTTCTTTTGAAACTTCAACAATATCTTTTAAACTGTGAGACTCCTTAAAAAGCTCAAGGGCTTTCAAAACTACAAAACCTGCTCCAATAGAAACATTTCTTGTATCGATTACATGAATTTTCATATCATCTATCGTTTTCGCAACCATTTTCACTAAACCGGTTAATCCAGATAGCTTAGAAGACATTCCAAAATAAATGACCTCGTCATATCCTTCTTTGTGAATGCTTCTTAAAAAATCTTCGATGAAACCCGGTGAAGGAACAGCTGTCTTCAAATCCGAATTTGGATCATGCATTTTTATGAACTCTTCTCCTGTAATGTCTTTACCATCAATGTATTCTTTACCATCTATATAGATAGGTATACCAAGTTTAAAAATTTCAATACCATATTTGTTTTCTGTTCCTTCAGGCAATGTTAACCCATTATCTATCGCAAACGCAATCATCTTATTCACCTCTTGG
>JBNGCV010000073.1:0-7125 GCA_049975465.1 Kosmotogaceae bacterium
CTACTTTCTTAGGTTCATTAACAGGTAACTCTAAAGAAGTTTCATTGATTACTTCTCCATTGATCTTCCAGTGAGAAAAATCATAGCCTTCTATATTTATAGGATTAAGAGATAAAGAATAATCTTCTTTATACCAGCCAGAACCTTCTATCTCACCAAGTCCATGTGGCTCGGTTATTATTTCTACTTTGTAATCCTTATTGACTCTTGCAACAAGTTCAAGATCGTTATTTACAATGACTGTTCTAGGATTTTCAACAGAGTCATCATTCCATGAATCAAAAGAATACTTTGTATCTATACCATCTACCCAGCTATTTTCATCTGTTTCCTGTGGAGTGATCATTTCAATTGTATGCTCAGTATTTTCCTGTACAGATATTGTTAATGGAGAAAGTCCTGTATTTTCATCTATGGATACTTCTAAACCCTCCTGAGTACTAACAGTTAATGAATAATCTAAAAGCTCAATATATTTCGCTTCAATTTTTGTAGGTTCTTCAACTGTGAAGTTTAAAGGATTATCTGTAATGGTTTCACCGTCAATGCTCCAGTGAAGGAATTGATAACCATTAACTTCTGGAGCAGTCAAGTTTATTTCTGAGCCTTTTTCGTACCATCCAGAGTCATCGAATTTAACAAGATTAGCAGGTATTGAGCTAACCTTGATTTTAACAGTAGTTTTAGTTTTTGCAGTGAGCACCTTATCGTTTGTAATAGTTATAGTTCTTGGGTTTTCTTTAGAACCATCAGACCAGCTGGAGAAAACACTTAATACTTCAGTGTCCTGATCTGGTTGTTCATCTATCACCTTGATTATTATTTCCTCGCCAAAATTAAATGACTTAGAGATAGGAGTTTCTAAAACTATCTCTTCGTCCTCGGATAATTTTGTTAATTCTTCAGGGGAATTTGCAATAAATATGTTGACTTTGCCAGGTTCTGAATTAATTTCCAATGAGTAAGTTCCCACTTTTGGAACACAACTGCTTATGAACAGTATTACAACTGCCATAATTATTAATGCTTTTGTTGAAATAATTTTTCTTTTCATCAGGTCTTGCCCCCTTTTTAGGGAAATCCTTGTACATTATAATTATAGTTGATTAGTATGATATTATCAATATTATGTATTATACAAATATTTTGATCATTTGATTGAATATAAAAAAGTTAAATAGGTAGCATTTTAGGAATAAAAAGTATATCTTTCTTTTTAATAAAATAAGATAAAAAAATAAATTATTAGTAGTAAAAATCGTACGATTATATATAACTTGAGAAGTATACATTAAATATGAAGTTTAACAAGAAAGTTACAAATAAATATGGGTTATTTAGACTCTAATATAAGGAATATTTTTGATAAAGAACGCTAATACATATAAGAGAATAGTGAGAATATGCACTAAAATTATTCATGCGAATTAATATAATGTTCTAATCAAAGGAATAACAAATAAAAACCTTATAATTTGAAGAAAAGTAGTTATCAATAAATCAAAGAAGGTTATTGCTTAGTAAAATTTCCTTAAGATGTTTTACGTGAACACCCCAACTAGGATTAAGAAACTGATTTTCTTCAACACTTTTACCCTGTTTTCTTATTTTTGGAGTGAAACCCAGAGGAATATGTACTATTCTGCTTTGAATACCCCACAGTTTGCCGTTAATATCAACTATTGGTCCGCCACTATGCCCAAAAAATCCCGGAGTAGAAGTTTCAATGAAAGCAAGTGTTTTCTTTGCACCTTTAAATGCTTGTGAAATCACATTTCTTGTATAAATTCCCTCAATGGGATAAATAGATGGAAGTGTTTTAGCATCCATTACGAAGTTTCCTTTTTGTTCATCAAATCTCGCAAAGATGTTTGAAAAGGGGTAACCGATTTTGCAGAGACTTGTGCCGATTGACATTTGTTCCTCATTAATAAATTCTGGATAACTGCTAATTTCATTTGGAGAAAAGGGGACAAGTTTTCCAATAACCAGATCGCTTTCAGGGTATGCTTTTACTTCTTTTAGAACGCGACCGTCTTTTCCCCACCAGAATGAATGATTTAGTATTCTTCTATCGTATTCTTTATCAGGATTTTCCTTTTGTTTTTTGTATTGAAAGTAAGATTGCCAGAGATGAGCAACAGTAATTATCCATCCTTCTTCGTTGAGTATTATGAAAGAACCGCAACTTGCATTAACTTTACCATCTGAAAATCTTGTAAGAACAACCACAGGATTTGTGAAATTCTTTGCTATTTCAAAAGCTTTTGCAAACATATCTTCACATCCTTTCTATCTATAGTTTAATACTAACACGATTTGATAATTACTAAACCCTTTAAATTTTTATCTACAGGCAGCAATAGTGTACTATATAAATGAAAACCATTTCAGGGAGGTAATAATTATGGGTCTTACAACAAATGTAGACAGGGTGATTAAGATTTCCGTTATGGGTGAAATTGCTCACCCAATAACCAGCTCTCCATTTAGGCTTGATACAGAGGGAAAACCTCATATAACTCCAGGGACAGGTGGTATTACATACAACTTTGCTCTGGGAGACAATGCTTTTGAAGTAGCGGGTGATCACATAGAACCGGATGTTTCAACAAAGAATTTTGATAAAGAAAAAGGCAACGCTTATATGACATATTCATGTATAGGAAATGAAGCCTTTGTGATTACAGGAGACGCAAAGGATGAGAAAGGAAGAGTTATAGGAAAACATGGAGGCATAAATCATGTTCTTGTATATTTTCCAAGAGACGTCAAGGAAAAACTTGCAATAGGAGATAAGATACAGATAAAGGCATGGGGTCAAGGTCTTCAGCTTGAGGATTACCCGAACGTTAAAATCTTTAATATAGATCCTGAGGTATTTGAAAAGCTTTCTTTGACTGAAAAGGAAGGCAAAATCCATTTTCCTGTAGTCACAAAAATTCCGGGATATCTTATGGGCTCGGGAGTTGGCTCAAGAAATCCGGGAGGCACAGATTACGACATAATCACCCATGATCAAAAGCTTATGGAAAGATTGGGCCTAACAAAATTGAAAATAGGTGATTTTGTAGCTATAGAGAACCATAACAATAGCTTTGGTGTAGGAGGTTATAAAGAGAACGCAATCTCAATTGGGATCGTTGTACATTCAAATTGCTACAGTACCGGTCATGGTCCCGGGGTAGTTGTCATTATGACTTCGCCTGAACCGGTAATTATTCCAGAAATAAAAGAAGAGGTAAATTTGAAGAATTTCTTTTAACTTCGGTACGACCTGTTATACTAAATAATTTCATTAAGATAATGATTTATATCATGGAGACTATCAAAATGCCTATCAGCCTGTGAAATATCCATGTTTCTGTTATACTCTGTTTTTAAGGCTAATACGTTCATACCAGCTTTTTTTGCACTTTCTATCCCCGCAGGAGAGTCTTCGATGACAATACAATTATCAGGGTCTATTCCAAGTTTTCTGGAAGTGAGTAAATATATTTCAGGATCTGGTTTGGAATGTTTTACTTTGTCACCACCTGTGATGGCTGAAAAATTATCTTTGATTTCGAACCTCTCTAATATTTTTTCAACAACCTTTTGCTGTGTTGAAGATGCTATTGCTAATAAAACTCTATCCTTTAAAGAGTTTATCAGCTCAAATAATCCAGGGTTGGGCTTTAGCAATTTCTTTGATAATCTAAGATATTCATTTGTGTATTCTTTGCCGATTTTTTCGGGTACAGCGTCAATACCAGTCATTTCTACAATTATTTTTTGAGCTTCGTCCATGCTTCTTCCCATTTGTGCTTTAAATAAAACTTCATCTGCTTCTTTTCCATATTTTTTGAGTACATTTTGGCATGCCTTTTTGTAAATCCATTCTGAATCAATCATTACTCCGTCCATATCAAAAATAACCGCTCTTTTCATTTAGAATCACCTAATTTCAACAGTTTTCTCAAATCGCCAAGCACTCTTTTGAAGGTATCTTTTCTTACGTGCGCTACATTGTTGAATACATCGATATCTATCAATGAAGCCTTGAATAAAAGGCTGGTATGATAAGAAATAGTTGATTTGCTTAATCTGGTGTGTTTAACAAGTTCTTTTTGTGTGGAAGGTTTATTTGATATATATCTTAATATTTCAAAACGTGTTTTATCTCCAATTACCTTTATAAGTTTTTGCATCCTTTCTTCAGTTGGAATCCTTTTTGCAAAGTCCTGTGTGATTTCTTCAATTCCAAGAACCAGCAAATGAAAAGAAGGATAACTCATTAAACCAGAATTTGTTCTTGATACAGAGTTTTGTAGTGCAACATAAAGAGGTTTTGTTGAGTCAGGAGATAACCCATAATAGTCAAAGTAATTGGTTATAGATTCAGTAACCCTCTCTCTGGTGGTATTTTCTATGAATTTCTTTACACTGGAAAGATTACGATTTCTTAATTCCGATTCTTCATATATTTTAAGCAATCTTTCAGTATTTGCATCGAGAAAATCTCGTGCAGTGTCCGGAAAAAACAGTAACTGATTGATAAACCATCTCGAATTGTCACTTATTCCAGAGATTTCATTTACCTTATCTCTAACTTTATTTGGATTATCTTCTAAAAGGTTTGTTAGTTCCTCGAAGGTGGTGTTAAGTCTTCTAACAGCAAGAACTTTTATAAAACGTTCTCTAATCTTTTCAAAATGCTCCTTTGATAGGCAAAGTGTGTCTTCTATGGTAACTATCGACCTATCAGTCATTTTAATTTTTACAGGGAATAGTATAGGAGCTATAACACCAAGTTCGTTCATAAATGTTGTATAAATCCTTGTAGACCAATCCATATTTTCATTTAATAATGTCTTGAATTTCGTAAGTTCCTTTGAAGGTTTGAAATCAACCCCGAGCACTTTTAATGCTTTTTCTACAGATGAAGTGTTATACATATAATATATAGCCATTGTAAGGTCATATATTTCGAAGTAACCATAAATAATGTTCATAATTCATCACTATCCTTGACGAACATCTTGTCAAATACATTTAAAAATCTTTCCAGTCTTTCTTTTTTCAAAGAATAGAACACCTTCTTATTTTCACGTGTTTTATCAACAAGTTCGTATTCGGCGAGCAATGAAAGATGATGGGAAATCGTTGATTTTGATACATTACACATCCGTGCCAGCTCATCTACATAGTGGTTTTCTTCTGCAAGAGTTTGTATAAGCTTGAAACGTGTTGGATCAGCAAGGATTTTTAGGGTAGTCTTGACGATATGACCAGAAAAACCCGGCAACATTTTCTCAATTTCTTCAAATGTATCACCCACGACAAAAATCTGCTTATCCTGCTGTTCTAAAAGTGGCATACCAAAATATGGCAAACTATGCTGAATCAGCATATGCAAAGGTAAATTTTTATCCAAAGAAAAATTATTTTTATCTACAATGCAAGAAACAATCTCTTCAAGCCTCTCTGAAGATAAAGAATCAAATTTTTTCTGGAGAGATTCTGTACATTCCTTTTTCATGCCAGATTTATCAAATAATTCGTATATTTTAATAAGAGATTCTTTAAGCATTTGTTTTGCAAAGTCAGGGAACATTACCATTTGCAGCAATAACCATATGGTTGGTTTTGATAATTTGCCAGAAGCGTTTTGCAAGAAATCTATGATTCTGGTTTTATTGCTGATAAAAGAGTGTGCGCGTTTTCTTGAGAAGCTGAATTTTACCATAAGCAAGCTTTCTAATAATCTTTTTGAGAGATTTTCAAAATCGTAATCTATATAATTAATTGTTTCAGAAAGAGATATAATGTCTTTGTGTTTCCAGTCTTTTTCTGGTGGAAGTAAGATGAGGCTGGATTCACGTATTTCAGAAAGAAAATTTCCTATGGTTTTAAGGTCCCAGCTGGTATTCTCGTTGTATAAATGTGTGAACGTTTCAAGTTTTTTTGGTTTTCTTTGTTTTATCATTAGACTATTTTTGTAGTCTTTGAGCTGATTTTTGAAATTTATATGGACAAAAGATACACATAATTCGATCAATTCCGAACCATAAACCGTAATTTCCATAATAAGCCTCCAGTTCGATTTCAATCAAATTATATCATATTTTGTTTTACGATTAATTTTATTTTTTGACGTAGTTGTTTATAGTAGGGATACTTAAAAAATATACATAAGAAAAACCTGAGGTCTTAACTCAAAATATGTTCGATCGTTATCGATTCTTAACACACAAAGTTTGACAAATATCGAACTCAGTGATATTATTAAAATGAAAAGCAAAAATGAATCTTCCATAAAGGAGGAATGTAAAATGAAAAAAAGAATAGCAATAAGAAATGGAAAAGATATTTCAGAAGAAATTGAACAGGTAAAGATATCAATGTTGATGAAAGGAAATTTATTTATACTTTAACACCCGCACCCCCCCTTTGGAGAAGCTAAGAGCAATTAACCCCCCAAGTACATTTAATAGGCCCTGAAAAGGGCCTTTTTTTTATTAGTTTGAGTGCGTGTATAATTTTTATTATAAAGGGGGGTATTTATTTGAAACACATAAAGAAGGTCGAAATGCTTCTTTTAACAATAACCATATTACTCGCTGTGATATGTGGTGTGCTTGTCTATGAATTTGTTTTTAAATCTTATCTAACTTCTTCCAGTAATCAGAAAGAAGTTCAAACAACCAATATTGAAACTACTGAACTTGTTTATAGGGAGCTTTCACAAATTATTTTTGCAATAAGGGGCTATTATTATCTAAGAAAAGAACTCCCTGAAGGGTTTCAACAAATAGATGTAAACACAACTTATAATTATCAATATGCTTTTGAGGAACTGGAAGATACTTTTCGCATTGAATTGAGAGGTAATGTTGCGATATCCGAAGAAGAAAGTTTAATGAAAGAAAATAGCCTTGATGGAGAGCTATACACTACATACGAAAATTTTCTCTATACTACTACTATTGATAAGGTCTTCGAAGATTGAGTATATGTTGTTTTTTAATATCATAAATCATCTTTCTGTGGTTTCAGTTTTCGAAGGAGGTGTTTATGAATAATGACTGGTCGCATTTTAGAAGCTCTTTTTGAATGGAGTCCGGAAGGAATAGTATTGTGTGA
>JBNGCV010000074.1:0-6999 GCA_049975465.1 Kosmotogaceae bacterium
TTCAAAACACCAAAATTGTCTACAATTCTATCCAGTATAGGAACAACTATATTAGAACTAATAGCTTGTTGAAGAATTAATCCTTCATTTAATCTATCCTCAGGCAGATATGAAATCCCAGCTTTTATGGCATCAAAATTTGTTCTAAAATACATTCTTTTACCTTCAAGTAATATTTCTCCTGAATCTGGTGGATTCATACCAAATATCGATAATGCTAATTCCGTTCTACCACTACCAATAAGCCCTATAATTCCAAGGATTTCACCTTCATAGAGATCAAAATTAATATCTTTATAATTTTTTGCTTTACAAAAATTTTTTATTTCAAGAATCTTTTTTCCTGCATCTTCTCTTTTATTCTTTTTGGTTAAAGCAAACTCTTTTCCTGTCATAAGATAGGCAATCTTGCTATCATTCATTTCGGATGCATCATATGTTCCAATTTTCTCACCATCTCTAAGAATAGTGACTCTTTCCGAGATTCTCATAATTTCATCTAGTTTATGGCTAACAAATAGGATTGTTAATCCTTTTTTTTGCAGTTTTTTTATGAGGTTAAGAAGTTCATCAATTTCATGTTTGGATAAAGAAGCTGTAGGTTCGTCCATAATAATCAATTCAGCATCCGCAGCAATCGCTCTAACTATTGCCACAACTTGTTTTTGCGCAATAGACAACTCTCTTACAAGTTTGTCTGGATCAATGTTTACATCAATTTTCTCCATAGCATGAGTAGCTTTCTTTCTCATTTTTGTGTAATTTACAAGTTTAGCTTCGCTTTTTTGGTATTCAGTAATACAAATGTTTTCAGCCACAGAAAGTTTGGGAAACAAAGATAAATCCTGATAAATAACCTGAATTCCTTCATCAACAGATTTTATTGGAGTAAGGGCCTTGAATATTTTGCCTTTTATTAATATTTTTGTTCCTGGTTCAGGAAGAACAACTCCAGAAATTATTTTAATCAACGTACTCTTTCCTGATCCATTTTCTCCAACAAGACAATGAATTTCATTCTTCTTTAGAGAAAAATCTACATTTTTGAGAGCATGGACACCTCCGTAATTTTTATTAACATTTTTCATTTCAAGAAAGTAGTCATGCACTCAATCCCACCTCCGACTCAAGGCAAAAGCTGAAGGGCTATTTGCCCTTCAGCCTACTTCAAATATCAGTACTCTAGAAACCAAGTTCTAATGCATTTTCAGCAGTTATTTCCAAGATTTTATTGAATTTAATAATCTTATTATCCCGGTCAATTTCTGCTGGTCCTAATTCAGGTATAGTCATACCTTCGTAAACAAAGAAATCAGCCAAGAGGTATTTTGCTACATACACCATAGCATAACCTGCATCAGCAGGGTCCCACAAATAACCTGTATCAATATATCCCTGTGCGAGGTACGGGTAAGCGTGTTCAGGAAGAACCGTACCAACTACCGCCACTCTATCAGGATCTCTTTTTTCTCTGAGCGCTTGAGCTGCTCCAATAGGTCCTAAACTACCAAAACCAACAAGTCCTTCTAAATCTGGATATTTTCTTAAAAGCTCTTGCATTTTCTGCTTTGAAAGATTGACATCTTCACCACAGGGAATTCTTTCTGTTACAAGTTCCATGTTTGGATATTTTTCTTCAACCATTTCAAGTCCAATATCCGCCCAAAGATTGTGCAAAGGAACTGTTAGACTTCCAACAAACAAAGCAAACTTTCCTTCTCCATCCATTAGGCTTGCTAATCTTTCAAAGTTCTGTTCTCCAAATGCTACATTATCAATAACTTCAATGTCCCAATCTGCGCTTTTCTGATCTGGTGATTCGTGAGTAAGCACGATAATTCCATTATCTCTCGCTTTCTGAAGAACTGGTTCCATAGCGTCAGCATCATTAGGTACTACACAAATGGCATCTACACCTTTTGCAATAAGATCTTCGACTATTTTCACCTGTTGTGCAGGATCAGCATCTGTAGGTCCAAGCTGATAAGCATTTACATTTAATTCTTCTGCTGCTTTGTCTACGCCTACTTCTAGTCTGTTAAACCATGGTATACCCGTGATCTTAACAACTACTGCGATTTCAAATGCTTGTCCTAATGTCAAAGTTGTAGCAATCAGTACCAATAACGTAATGAATAAAACCTTAAACTTCACATAAACCCCTCCTTTGTTGGGAAGAAATAAACTCTTTTTTGCTAATTTATACCAGGAACAAAGCTTTCTTTATCATTTTGAAGAAACATTTTGCGAAATTACAAAAATAATTTGCGTAAATTCAATGCTATTTTACACAAAATAAGTCAATAAAAAAAATTTAATTTGAATTAATTAAGGAAGCTTACAGCTTATGAGATTTGTTCTAAGTTTATTATTGGACTCAGAAACAGTATTCTGAATTTGAATAAATAAAAAATAAATTGTAAAATAGTATAGAAAATTTTGCGCAAAAACGGAGATGATTTATATAAAACCAACACTCGCTAAAATTGCTGAAGAACTTGGGATTTCTGTTTCAACTGTTTCAAGGGCTATCAACAAAAAAGAGGGCGTTAGTGAGGATTTAAGAGAAAAAGTCCTTAATATGGCTTTGAAAAAAGGTTATATTGATGAGGTTCCTAAAACAATTCAACAGTCAAAAAATATTATAGGAGTAATAATTCCTAACATACAGAACCCCTTCTTTTTAACGTTTCTAAAAGGTATAGAAACTATTTTGTTTAGAATGAACCATACATTTATAGTATGCAATACAGATGAAGACGTGGTTAAAGAAAGAGTATATTTAAAGTGGCTATCAGAAAGTAAAGTCAAGGGTGTTATCGCTGCTCCAGCATTTTCGATTTCAGGAGAAACTAATATTAACCTTTACAAAAAAATAAATCAATATATTCCAGTTGTGCTTTATGACAGAGAATTTTGCGAAACTCAGGAGTTTGATAGCGTCATTGTAGATAATCAAGCTGCAATTGTTGATGGAGTAAGACACATTAAGGAAAAAGGCCATAAAAAAATTGGAATACTCCTTTCAAAACGAGGTAATTATTGTATTGAAGAAAGGTATAAAGGATTCAGAAAGGCTTTAAGATACTTCAATTTGAAAACAGAAAACAAATGGATTTTAGAAAATTTATATCCTTCAAGTTTAGCAGAGGAGGATTTAAACAGTTTTTTTGAATTAAATAATAAACCCACAGCTGTGATTGCAACCAACCATGATATTTCTTATTCATTCTTGAGAATAGCCAAAAAATACAACATAAAAGTACCAGATGATATATCATTGCTTGGTTTTAGTGAAGTGCCAGAAAATGAAATAATAGCTCCTCCACTCACAGTAATCAAGCAACCAATTTTGGAAATAGGTAATATAGCTGCCACAGCAATGCTAACGAGAATTGAAAACCGTAATAAAGATGTTTCTCAAATTGTTTTAAAGGCAACCATTGTTGAAAGAAAATCAATAAAAAATATTACAAAGAAAGGAAGAGGATAAGATGATGAATTTCAAAAAGTTAGTTGTAGAAGCGTGCAAAGAGATGATTGGCGAAGAACTTGTTAAAGGCACATGGGGAAATGTTTCTATTAGAGAATCAAATAGAATTTTTATTACACCAAGTGGTTATTCCTACGAAAAAATGACAGAGCGCGATATCTCTGTAATTGATTTCGAAGGTAATATTCTCGAAGGAGACAGAAACCCATCGTCGGAATGGAGAATGCATGTTGCAATCTACAAAGCAAGAGAAGATGTTGATGTAATACTACATACACATCCTATATATTCTTCTATTGCTTCTGTTACTCTTAAAACCGTGCCTTCACTTATAGAAGATAGCGCGATGATCTGCGGTCCTGAAATAAAAGTTACCGAGTACGCAGACCCTGGCTCATGGGAACTGGCGAACGATGCTGCAAAAGCCTTAGGAGAAAATGGAGCTGTTATTCTAAAAAATCATGGTTTAGTAAATGTAGGAAAGAGGTTTAGTGAAGCTTTTACAGGAGCAAAAATCACAGAGAAGAATGTTCAGGTTTATATTGAAGCCCTTAAGATAGGTAAAGAGATTTCATATATTCCTGACGATAAACTCCTTCTATTAAGAAAAGTGTATCGAGAAAACTACCTACAATAATTATTCGATAACCATGACTTCTAATTTTCTCGCAGTTGATCTTGGCGCTTCTGGCACCAAGATAATCCGAGGTAGTTTTAACGGAAAACTATTAGATATAAACAAACTTGGTTATGTAAATAGCTTCCATTATGAAAAAAATAATCTTAGCTGGTGGAATTTCAACAAAATCTATGATTCTGTAATGGAAGTAATAGATAAAGTTACAAAACACTATGATGTAGAATCAGTTGGCTTTGATTCATGGGGTGTTGATTTTGGTCTTCTTGATAAAAAAGGAAACCTGATAAATGATCCTTTACATTATAGAACAATGTTCAAGGCAAAAGATCACATTACAAAGGTAATAAATGAAAACAGAAATTATATAAGCGAAAGAATTCCCACCCAGTTTCAACCATTTAATACAGTTTACCAGCTACTTTTCTACAAGAGAACTCATAAAGAATTATTGAAAAAAGCTGATAGAATTCTATCCATTCCTTCATTATTTGCTTATAAATTAACAGGTAAAAAGTACTACGAGTTTACACAAGCTACCACAACTCAGCTTTATGATTATAGAGCGAGGAAATGGGATTATGAACTGATAAAAACACTGAGCATACCTAAAATTTTCCCTGAAGTAGTACCTCCTGGGACAGTTTTTAACAGTGAACAAAAATATAAAGTCGTTCTACCTGCATCACATGATACAGGTTCAGCTTTTGCATCAGTTTCAGCAAAATCAAATCAAGTGATGATAATCAGTCTTGGAACATGGTGTTTGAACGGTGTTGTGGTTTCCAAATTACCCAAAACACAAGAAATATTAGAACATAATTATGCAGTTGAAGGTTGTGCAGATGGAAGATTGAGAGTAATTGCAAATACAACAGGACTATGGTTATTTCAGAAATTGAAGGAACAATGGAATAGAACTGATAATCCAGTTACATACGAGAAATTGGTAAAAATGGCAGAAAATGCATCCAGTTTTTCTGGTTACATAAATGTAGATGAAGAAATTTTTCAAAAAACAAAACAAATGGACTACGAGATTGCAAATGAATCTAAAAAGTTATCTGGAAAAATCCCCCAGACCAGGAATGAAATCGCAAGAATTGCTCTTGAAGGTATTGCCCTGAAAATAAGGAAAACAAAAGAGAATATAGAAAAATTATTTGGTTATCGTTTGAATAAAATCCGTATAGTTGGTGGCGGAATAAATAACAAGCTACTTTGTCAAATGATAGCAAATGCAACCAATCTATCCGTTATAGCAGGGCCTGCTGATGGCACAGCAATTGGAAATTTACTTTTACAGTTGTTAGCTCTAAACTATGTTTCAAGCTTTGAACAGGGTTATGAATTATTAAGGAATTCATTTGAGTTCATTGAATACAGTCCTCATAATGTACCTATGTGGGATAAAGCATTCGGAAAATTTATCAAAATGGTTAAACAAAATTAATTTATTAATTAATACGTTTTTGTACAAACTGATCTAAAAACTGAATTTTCTAAATTAATAAGCATTGATTATTGCAAAAAAATGCGAGGTGACATATGAAAGATGCAGTATTATCAATTGATCTTGGAACAACAGCAGTAAAAGTGGCTCTAGTTAATTTTGAAGGCACTATTGAGTACGTTGCCAACTATGAATATCCTTTAATCACTGAGGAAAAAAGTCAAGCAGAGCAAGATCCTGACTTATGGTGGAACGGTATTGTACAATGTGCAAAAGAACTATCCGATAAACTTGTTGAACTTCATAAAAGAGTAAAAGCGATTTCTCTATGTGGTCAGATGCATACTCATGTTTATCTCGACTCGAAAATGAAACCTCTTGGAAATGCAATAACATGGTTAGATCAGAGAAGTTCTTCAGTTATCGAAGAATGGAATCAAAGTGGTATAACTGAAAGGCTTTTTGAAGAAACCTGGATTGCTCCAACCACAACTTACACAGCTCCTCAAATTTGCTGGACTAGGAAGTTTCGAAACGATCTATTCAACAAAACCAGACATATACTACTTGCAAAAGATTACATAAAATATTTGTTAACAAATAACATTATGACGGATCCCTCTGATGCTTCAGGAGTAGCTTTATTTGACATAAAGAATAATAAATGGTCAGATGAAGCTTTTGAAATGACAAATATTTCAAAAAAACTATTACCCGAGGTTCAGTCATCAACAAGCGTAATGGGTTATTTGACTAAAGAAAAAGCAAATATCTTGAAACTAAAAACAGGTATCCCGGTAATCAATGGTGGTTCAGATCATTCTGTTGCAGAAATCGGATCGGGATTATTAAAAGAAGGAAGAATTTCATGTATTTTAGGAACAGCAGGAGTTGTTGCAGGCTGTATTTCAAAACCAGTAAAAGAAACTAAAAAAAGGGTTTCCTGCTGGAGTTATCCACTGGAAGGCTACTGGGATATTCTCGGAGTTACTCAAACAGCAGCTTCAAGCTTAAAATGGTTTAGAAATGCTTTCGACCCTGACTCTGGTGAAGATATTTTCAAAGAATACACCAGATTCGCTAAAACAATATCAGCAGGTTCTGAAGGCTTGATCTTTTTACCATATCTCATGGGTGAAAGAACTCCGCACTGGGATTCAAAAGCTAAAGGTACATTTTTTGGTTTAAAAATGAAACATAAAAAATCACATATGATAAAAGCTATAATGGAAGGAGTCACTTATTCATTAAAAGACTGCATGGACATTGTTCAGGAATTAGGCGTTGACGCCGATTACGTTAGTGTTGTTGGCGGAGGAAGCAAGAGTGAATTATGGAGAAAAATCCTTTCAGATGTGCTAGGAAAAGAAGTGAGAACTCTAAAAACTCAGGACACAGGAGCCATAGGTAACTTGA
>JBNGCV010000075.1:0-6862 GCA_049975465.1 Kosmotogaceae bacterium
CCCCCCTCGCTCAAGCGAGGATTTATATATATCAATAAAAAGTGTAAAAGTAATATATGAAGATAGAAATAACTAAGGTCACTATTGTAATTATTCTTCTACTGCATAAAACTTATTCTACTTTTTGAAAATTCAGAATTCTAATTTGTAAAAAATCGACTTTGCGATACTGTTTAATCTTCAAAAATTATAAAATGTGATGAAAAGTGTAATAGTAATAATGGAACAATATGAAAATATCCCAAAAAATATTGTTCTGAAATCTTACTTTGGAAATAAATAATTATTATTCCAAAAACTAAACATCATCTACAAGCAAAAAAGTGTATTAGTAATAAGTGAAGATGATTCATTACTATTCAAAAGGAGGTGATTGTTTTGGATGGCATCGTTTGTGATGCTGGTATTTCAAAATATGGAATTGGTGGAAAGCGCGTTAGAATTCGAGTTTTCGACCTCGACAAGAAAAACGAACTACTAAAAAAAGAATATGAGAAATCCGAAGATATCAACATTGCTGAATTAAAGGCATTATATGAAGCGGTTAAAATAGCACATTTCAGACAGCAAATTTTCTCAGATTCTCTTACAGCTATAAATTGGATTAACGATGAATCCTTTGATTTCTCTAAGGAAACCAAAAGCAAGCTTTTGGATAAAATCAGGAAAAATATTTTTCTGAAGGAATTGAAGCTAAAGTTTTGGGACAAAAAGTCACTTGGGGAGAACCCGGCAGATTGCAAAAAAATAAGACCAGCAAAAAGATTAAGAAGTTATCGAAATAAATTGTTTCCTCATGATTTATAGTCAGGTGATGGCTTAATGAAAATAATTATTGTTTACGATGTTAATACGAAAAGAGTGGCGAAGGTGTTGAAATTCCTTCGCCGCTTTCTTACCTGGGTGCAAAATTCGGTTTTCACTGGCGAGCTTACGTATTCTGAATTAAAAAGGCTAAAGAAATCTCTAAAAAAACTTATTAATGAAGAAGAGGATTCTGTTGTTATCTACAAATTAGATGATTCGGTTGAGATAAAGGAAGAAATTTTAGGTATTGATAAATCAGATTCTGAAAAAGAGAATCTTTTATGATTTTTTCATTAACAAACAAAAACAACCAGGAGGTGGAAAATGAGGCTTAATGTTGAGAATTTCTGGCAAAAAGCCGGAGCCATAGTAGTAAAAAACTATGGGGGAAATTCCGTTGTTATAACAAATAACAAACTCGAAACAGCTCTTACTAAAGATCAAATATTTAGCAGAGTATTGAATGATATGCTAAACAAAAACGATAAACCCTGGGAAGGTCATATAAGACCATTTTTAAAGCAGTACACCAAACCAGGACAGTTGAAAAGATTTTTAGAAGAAACAGAACCAGGTGAGAAAACTTGTAGTTATTGTGGAAGAAAAGTCAAAAAACTAGACACGGAATCACTAATTACTGATCCTCTAAGTGTAAAAGCAGATAATTTTATGAACTTCTATGGCTTTGGTCTGGGACACAAATCAGTGTGCAGCGATTGTCAGTTTCTTGGAATATTAGCTCCACTTGCATTATTCTATACAGGCACTTTTCAAAACCAGACGAATACATATAATTATGTATTACCGGAATCAACAACCTTAGAAAAGACTCATAAGGCATATTTGTGGATGAGAGAAGTAGAGTCTGTTAATCCTCTTTCAAACATCAAGCTCAGCTGTAAGTTTTATCCTACACTACCTTATGAAACATTATTACTTGCATTAAAAGAGCTTTTCAAACGTTCGGGATTTATACCTAACTGTAAATATCATGTATTTCAAATCCAGGTAAAAGGTAGATCAACTGATGTCTTAACCAATGATGTTTTCAATTCAGCTGATTATTTGAAAGAATTTTTCAACGAAATTGAAGAAGCAAAAGGAAAACTTGGAATACTTCTCGATTCTTTCATAACCAGAGACAACGGTGGTATATCAACACTACTCAGGGAGAAACTTTCAAAAAAGATATTAAAAAGAGAAGATGTAGAATCATTTATTGAAATGGCACTCTTTGAAATTGGCAGATATGTGCCTGGGATGAACAGCTTCTTAAAATCATATTTAAAAGTGAGAGGTGAGAATATGGATATTTTAGAAATTTGTAAAAAAACGGGTGAAGGTGTTGGAAATGCTGTGTTCGAAAAGGAAAGTTTTGGCGATCTTTATTCCCTTAGAAACAGTAAATCAGTAGATGGATTCATGGATGCGCTTTCCATGCTGAGTGTCAAATATGCAAAGGAAAACTGGACCATAAGGTTACCCGAAGATTTCCTAAAAATTGTATCTGTAGAAGAATACTGGAAAAAAGCAAAATCACTAATGGTTATCTTCGCGGTGAATAAGTATTTAGAAAGAGAATTTGCGAGGCAATCAAAAAATGGGGGTGAAGAGTAATGAAGGTGAAAGCTTTAACGTGGGCATTACTAACTAAAATTTCTATGGGAAATCCAAATGCAAGCTTAACAGAAGGAAACGTGCAAACAGCAAAGAAAATAACAACCCCTGACGGTTCACAGATAGACTATATATCTGGACAGTGTCAAAGACACGGTATGAAAGAAAGATTAGTTGATAAAGGTTTCGAAATGTCTACTCCTATTGATGGTGAAGTAGAAACAACAATGTGTGATCCAGTTGAGTACATTGATGATGATCTATTCGGTTATCTTGACGCTAAAGGAAGAAAGAAAAGAACATCACCTTTAAGGATCGCACCGATGATCTCGCTTTTCCCATACAGGGGAGACAGAGATTTACTAACAAAAACAAGAAAAGCCACTGATCGTGGCGGAAATATGGTAGAAACAGAGATATACTCAACGATACTTCGTGGCGGTGGACTACTTGAGCTAGATAGAGTTGGCTGCTTCCAGGAGACAGAAGTAAAGGAAAACTCATCACTAGATACGACCAATTCAACCAAAATCGAAAGAATAAATGCTACTTTAGACGTTATGAAGCATATATGGACTGGTGGGAAACAGACCAATATGCTGACCGACATATCACCAAAATTCATAGTATTCGCATTCACAACAGAAAAAGTCCCCTTCTTACTGGAATACTTAAAAGCAGATGAAAAAGGCAATATTGACCAAAACGGACTAAAGGAAGCATTGACAAACGCTGGAGAAATAATCGATGAAGTAATCATTGGAACAACCGGAGTATTCAATACTGAAGGAATAAATGAAGAAGAATTTGACAAAACTACCATATTACCTATAAACGAAGCTTTTGATAAAGTTAAAGAAAAAGTAGAGAAACTCTTTGCTGAATAAGCAATCATCAGGTCAACCCTAAGGGTTGACCTGCCTTTTTTATACTGTGAAAGGTGGTGAATAATTTGAAAGTGTTAAAGATTTCAATAAAGGGATATACAGGGTCTTTCAGAAATCCAAATAGCATGAAATACCAGGAAACATTACCATTTCCCCCTCCAACAACAATAGTTGGTATCTTAGGTGCGGCCAGTGGTTATGATTTCATGAAAGCTCAAAAAACATTTTCTGATTTGTCGTTCGGGATAAAAGTTGAAAAATGCTTTGGTCAAGCAGTTGATCTTTGGGCGATAAGAAAGTTCGACAGAGGTAGACCGACTAGAAAAGCTATTGTGAAAAGAGAAATGCTCGTATATCCAGAATTTACCCTTTTTGTAAAAGCAGAAGAGAAAATGTTGCAAAAGATACAAAATGCTTTAAACCATCCTGTATATCCATTGAGTTTAGGCAGAGATGACGAGTTAATAACCTCGCTATACTCGAAAATCATAGATGCAGAAAATGTTGAACAAGGAAAGATTGAAAACACAGTTATACAAGGAAAAATCTCACCAGGCGATATATCAGCAGACATTGATGAATTAACAGACAACTTCAATTCATTTAAGGTGTATAAACTCGTTAAAGTATTTAAAGAGAATAAACGAACTAAGGCCCGATTACCTGGTGATTACACAGAATATACATATGTAGATAAAAAGGTACTTTACAAAGGAAATCTAATAAAAATCAACGGAGAAGAGGTTCCTATCTGGAGGTGGAATGTTTGATACAGGCAAAAGAAGAAGGGACTTCTTTAGCTGAACATACAATCAATGTTATTAAACATGCTCAATATATCACAAAGAAACAGTTTTTTATAAAAGATAAGGAACTATACAATGCAGTAATAATAGCTTGCGCTTTTCATGATCTTGGAAAGGGAACAAAAGAATTCATGAAGGACAACCATTTTTCTCACTCCTTGGCTTCTGCCTTATTGGCTGATGCTTCATTAAACAATCACGATCTAAAAAGGTATATTCTACTAGCTGTGATGGGACATCATGGTTCAAGAAACAAGACCTCATTCAATGATGAAAATTACAGAAATCAGCAAAACACATATCTGAAAAACGAACTGTTAGTTGAATATAAAAAGATCAAATCATTCTGTAAAAATCAGCTTGGAGTAAAACTACCAATATTAAATCTAAACGTAAAGAGAACAAAGGACTATCTTGATACTTTTCACTGTTCTTTTTTTGAAGAACCTGGTGAATGGAGCAAACAGGCAGTTATTCAAGGCATACTCAATCTGGCAGACTGGAAAGAATCAGCCAAATACGATCAAGATATTAACCACGAATTATCACTAAAGAAAAAATTGAGAAGATTTCAAAAAGAGTCAGCCACTGGAAAAGATACGATCATCATTGCTCCCACAGGTAGAGGAAAAACCCTGGCATCGCTGAATTGGTGGATTTCAACACAAAAAGAAAAGCTAACAATATTCTTACCTACTGTAACCACAGTGGAAGCCATGTACGAAAATCTACTAAATGAATTTGGAAGTTTATCTGGTCTCGTCCATGGAAATCTAGCTTATTACTTTTTCTCAAACCAGGAGACAGTAGATATAAATGACAAAACAAAAAGATTCTGGATGAAATTATTCAACGTGCCTGTCACTGTTTCAACAATTGATCAACTACTTTTAGCCAGGATTAATTGGGGTAGATGGGAACCAAAAATTGTAAATATTTCATCTGGTGCTGTTGTATTTGACGAACTTCATTTTAGCCAACCCTTCACCTTTGGAATAACCTTAGAAGCTATCAAAAAGCTAAAAGTATTCAATGTTCCTGTTTGTGTAATGAGCGCAACACTCCCCAGTTATATGATAGAAAAACTTAAAGAAGTTCTTGATGATCCAGAAATTATTATCGACAAAGAAGGATTGGAAGAAAAAAATATATACCTAAATTCCATAAAACAAGAAGAAGCAATGGACAAAGTCATTGAGTTATACAATGAAGGAAAAAATGTAATTTATAGTTTCAATACTGTCAGGAATGCCCAAGAAGCTTATGTGAAATTAAAGGAAAGAATTCCATCAAAGGATGTAGTTTTATATCATGGCCGCTTTAATAATGAAGATCGACAAAGAATTCTAAAAAAAATAACAGGAAAAAAATTACCCAGGATACTCGTAGCCACACAAATAATTGAAATAAGTCTGGATCTTGATTACGATGCAATTATTACTGAAGCCGCTCCTATAGACTCGCTAATACAACGTTTTGGAAGGGTAAATCGAACAGGAAGCAGGGAAGGATATGCTTACCTTTTTCCAGCATATGAGAATTCAAAATACGTTTACGATTCAAATTTGACTGCGAGGTCAATCGAAGAGTTAAGAAAGCTTTATTATCCTAAACAAAAAGAACTGTGGGAATTATCTGAACGAATAACAAAAGCAAATCTAGATGGAATAAAAGAAGATATCTTAAGGGGAGAAAGCAAAACTCAAAACATCGATGACATCAATTTCCATGTTTTTTCTTTAACTATGCAGACAAGACTGGATAAAGATCTAATAAGAGAGGGCCTTATGAGTATTCCGGTTGTTCCCGATGAATATCTGGATAAAGACATGGGTATTATGGAATTGCTGGGGAAACAGGTGCGTGTTCCTGTTAATAAGCAATTGAGATCAACTATTCACAAAGACAATAAAACAGGTCTACTCTTTGCCCCCATAGAATATGATACAGAAATTGGTTATACAGGAGAAATATTAGAAGATTCAGAGATTATCTGACATTCTTTGTAACATTGATTTTTTTCTTGAATTATTAACAGAAAATATGAAAAAACCTAAGGAGGTAATATAATGAAACGAATGATCATTTTTTTCGTGATGTTAATTATTGCTACAACATACTTTGCTGGGGCGGTAGAGTCACTGGATGATTACCTAACAGAACCTGCTACAGTATTGATAGAAAAGATACTTGGAACAAACTGGGCATCCAGTACTGAAACTCAATCCAGTTTTACAATAGAAGTATCAAAGGATATGGCCTTTAGCTGTGCTTTACAAGCTGGTACATTATTGGGATGGATTCCAATAGTATCTGATTACGAAGGTGGAGTTCTTGTTTTAAGCTCAACTCCTGGACAGGTATTGAACGGCACAGTAATTACTAGTTATACTTTTGAGAACATTTCAATTTCACAGACCCCTTTACTTTCAATGACTATTAATACTAATAAAGTCTTTTACAGCAAATACTTTGGCTGGGATTACAACTAATCAGGGAGTCCCTATCACATACTTACAGCTATAACATTTTCTTATCTCGTCTCTGTAAAAAGAGTTAGTTACACTGCTTATGAAAGCATACTAAGCGATCCCGAAAAGACCCTAGAAAAACTTAAAGAACATATTGATAACGAATAACTAAATGCCTTACTAAAAAACAAACAAACGTTTTATTTATTTGTTGCTTAACAAAATAAAAATAAATTGAATTTTGGAATACCTGTATAAATGTAGTAATATTAAT
>JBNGCV010000076.1:0-6719 GCA_049975465.1 Kosmotogaceae bacterium
AATACCTTAATTGTACTCCTTTTTGTTAAGTTTTCAGCGTTGTTGCGGAAGAACCCAGTTTTTGACCAATATACTATATGATTCTATCAATTATTATAATGAAACGGATAACCCCATTATCAGCGAATTCTTAAATCATCCAACAACGGATTACCTTAGTTCGATAGTTCTCTTTGCCGCTTGTAGTCTTGATGTTGGTCCTGGGGCTCAAGTTGTCGCTGAATCTTCTACTGTCAGTATAGCTGAAGCAATTGTAAATCAAAATATTGATAATCTTTCAGTTTCATCAATAATTATGAAAGATCAACTATTTCCTCAGGTCACTTTAGCTATACCGATAGTTGCTGTTGATTACATTGGCTCAGGTAAAGTAATTGCAATACCCGATACTAATCTTTTCGCCAATGATACATACAGTGGAACAGCATTAATTGATGTTCATGATAATGAAGAGTTCCTTATTAATATACTATACTGGTAGAGTATATTAGATTAACCAATAAAGCCAGGGATAATTTCCTGGCTTTTTTTTGCCAATTAAACTCAAAGTAATTCAGTCACTGAATATTAATGGTAACATTGAATAACAACATAATGAAATCTTTAAGGAGGCAAATTATGACAGCAAATAATGAGAACATTAATCAGCAAAATGAGGAGGATCTTGAGTTTTTCTCTATAACCGATGAAAACGATGAAGAACATGATTTTGCTCTGGTAACGGAATTCGAAAGTGACGGCAAAACCTACTGGATTTGTCAGGAAGCTAATTTCAATGATGATGACGCTGTAGAACTTGATGAAGATGCCTATGTTGCATTCAGAGTAGAAAAAGATGAAGATGGAAACGCGTATCTTGATTCATTTGATGATGAAGAATTTGAGAAACTCAGTAAAGAATGGCAAGAGTATGTTGAGAATCTTGAGAAAGATGAGGATGAATAAATATAAAGACTAGATAAAATGTTCACCTTTTCCCTTTAGTTGTATAATGGTTTTAGAGAAGGGAGTGAGGAAAATGATCCTTTCAACAGGGGTTTTCCTGCCCGAGATAAAGCCAATTATAGACAACATGATCACCTTGGAAACCGGTGAGATTCTTGGTCGAACGTACAATCGTGGTGTAATCAGACAAAATGAGATAGTCGCTACAAGTGGATTTGTAGGAAAAGTTGAAACTGCAGTAATTACTCAAAAATTCATTGATGTATTTAAACCAAATCAGATTATTTTTACATCAGGCGCTGGGGCTCTAGATGAGAGTTTAAAACCCGGTACATTGGTTGTGGGTACTGAATTTCAACAGTACGATGTTTTTTTACCAATGCGTTCTGGCATGGTAAGTGTAAACATAGATGAAACTCCAGCCATGCAACATCTAAGGGAACATGCCAGAAAAATTGAATTTTGCAAGATAATATCTGGTGACAAAATCGTAATGAGTAAAAAAGAAAGAGATTCTTTGCGAAAGCGTTTCAATGCTAGATGTCTGGATATGGATTCTGCTGTGCTAGCTAGAGTTGCATCAATGAATAATGTTGGATTTACAGTGTTAAAAGTAGTTCTCGATTATTGTGATGAAAACAGCGAAAAGGATTTTAGCATGAATTTCGAAAAGTTTGGGCATTACCCGGCAGAGCTCATCACCGAACTGCTAAGAAAACACATTCTTGACTTCAAAAAGAAAAAATAGGAGGGAGTAAAATGGCTTGCATTTTTTGCCGCATAGTTAGCGGAGAAGTAAATGCTGATATTGTTGAAGAAACAAATAATTTTATTGCTTTTCGGGATGTTAATCCTGTAGCTCCGACACACGTGCTGGTAGTTCCCAAGCAACACATTGACAGCCCTATATCACTCCAGGCACTTGGTGGCGAGGCATTGCAGGAAATGTTTCAACTCATTGAAAAAATTGCAAAAAAAGAAAATATCAAAAAATCTGGTTATAGATTGATTTTGAATAATGGAAATGATTCGGGTCAGGAAATTAATCATCTTCATTTTCACATAATCGGTGGAAGAAAAATGGGAAGGCTTGGTTGATTATTGATAGAGAATAGTCAGAACAAAGATAAATTTCAGCATTATTATTCAAAGAAACCTACTTCACCTTTCAAGAAAAAAACTGTTGAACTGAGTCTAAGTGACGGTATTAAGTTGTTTTTCGTCACTGCCTCAGGTGTTTTCTCATTTTCACGGATAGATCGTGCCAGTCAGCTATTAATTGAGCACTGCGAAATAAACACTCAGGGTTCATTACTTGATCTTGGGTGTGGGTATGGATTGGTGGGCATTTCTCTAAAGAAAAAACACCCGGATATTGATCTTTACATGAGTGACATCAATGAACGCGCTTTCACATTATCAAAGATCAACGCCAGAGATAATAACATTGAAGCAGTAATTCGAGAGGGTAGCATATACGAACCATGGAATGAAAATAAGTTTGATTCCATAGTACTTAATCCTCCATTTGCAGCTGGAAAAGATGTATGGGAAAAAATGATAACCGAAGCACCTGCTCACCTCAAAAAAGAAGGTAGACTTAATGTTGTTGCTTACCACAATAAAGGTGGCTCACGTATCGAAAAAATATTGGAAACAGTTTTCATTAATGTGAGAACACTTGTCAAATCTGGAGGAATTAGAGTTTATGTTTCCGTCAAGCTCTGAAACTCTTGCTGAAATAAAAGAAATCATAGTTAGGAAAAATAATAAAACCGTACTTGGTCCAATAACTTTGAATATTTGCAAAGGAGAATATGTTGGAATCATCGGTAGAAATGGATCAGGAAAAACAACGCTTTTGCAGTCCATTGCAGGGGTTAAAAAAATATCCAAAGGACATATAAGCACCTGCGAAAGTGGTTACGTTTTTCAGAATCCGGATAACCAGATAATTGGTAGTACTGTGTTCGAAGACATCAAGTTCAGTATCATGAACCTTGGCATAATACCTGAAGAAGAAGATATTTACGCAGAAACTGTCCTTAAAGAACATTCACTTTATTCACTTAAAGACCGCGACACTTTGACACTATCTGGAGGACAAAAACAAAAATTATCGCTGGTTTCTGTTTTAGCAATGAAACCAGAACTGTTATTACTGGACGAGCCTTTTAGTATGCTTGATAGAATTCAACACCATGAAATGCAGCATTTCATTAACACCTTAAATTCAAAAGGGATAACTCTTGTTGTTGCTGGAGTAAAACTTTTTGATCTTATTCATTGCAAACGAATTATTCTGCTGGATGAAGGAAAAATAATTTTTGATGGACCCAGGAAAGATATCTCAAAAAATATCGATTTGTTTGAAAAAAGCGGGATCTTAATTCCTGAATACATCGGGTGAATTATTATGCTTACTCTTTCAAACATAACCCATGTTTATCAAAACAGCAATGATGAAAGCGTAAAAGCCCTTCTAGGAATAAATTCAAGTTTTAAACGAGGAAGTATTAACCTTATCATTGGCGCTAATGGTTCAGGAAAATCCACGTTGTTGTTGATATCTTCTGGACTTTTAAAACCA
The DNA here is from genome assembly GCA_049975465.1 of Kosmotogaceae bacterium. Lineage (GTDB taxonomy): Bacteria > Thermotogota > Thermotogae > Petrotogales > Kosmotogaceae > JASMTM01. The sequence goes on from JBNGCV010000076.1 coordinate 3,536, forward strand.
ACTTTTGGAACAGTTTCCTGTTCCGAAAACAACGTGAAATCAAATTTAAGATATATTGGATTTGTATTTCAGTACCCGGAAAATTATTTTTTTGAAGAAAACGTGTTTAAAGAAGTCACCTACGCTGCAAAAAACTACAAACTGGACAACATAAGAAAACGTTATGCACATGCAATGAACTATGTAGGACTTGATCCAGAAAAATTTGTTGAAACTTCTCCATTTCAACTTTCTGGAGGAGAAAGAAGAAAAGTCGCGATAGCCTGCTCTCTTGTTCATGATCCAGATTATCTGTTTTTTGATGAACCAACCGCTTCGCTTGATGATGACGGACTAATCAAATTAAAATCATTAATAAGTAAGCTTAAAAAATCAGATAAAACCATTATTATTTCAACACATTGGCCAGAAGATTTTTTAGATATTACTGATAACATTATTGCTCTTAACTCAGGTAGAAAAGCCTTTGAAGGAAATACTAAAAAGTTCATTAATGTTGTAAAATTTAAACACAAGGAATTCGGGCTTGTATTAGATAAGAAACTTCAACATTTCGTTTCATCATATGAAAGAAAAGAATAAGAAAAGAAAGTAGGAAACATATGCTGAATGTCTCCGTCATAGTAAACAGTATTGCAGTAATAATCGGGTCATTTTTTGGCCTACTTGGTGGAAAAAAGCTATCTGAAAGTAGCAAAGATATTCTTTTCAAGGCTATTGGATTATTAACGATCGGTCTGGGAATATCGTTGTTTCTTGAATACAATAACGCGCTAGTCGTTCTTGGGAGTCTCGCAATTGGCGGCTTGATAGGCGAATACTTAAAAATTGAAAGGCAACTTGGTAAACTTGCCGGAGGGGAAAATCAGGACCCTGATTTTGTAAAAGGTTTCGTGACAGCAACTGTATTATTTATTGCTGGACCGATGACCATAGTTGGCTCCATAAAAGCTGGAGTACAGGGAAATAATGAAATAATTTTCTTGAAATCATTAATGGATGGACTTTCGTCTATTATGCTGGCTGCGGGTTTTGGATCAGGAGTATTGATGTCTGCTGTTTCTGTATATTTAGTCCAGGGATTTATTGTTAGCTTTTCTGGTTCTCTTCAATTTCTCCAAAACGAAATATATTTGGGCGATTTCTCTGGCGTTGGTGGTTTAATTCTGCTAGCACTTGGAATTAGACTATTAAAAATAAAAGAAATAAAGGTTGGTAATTTCTTTCCTGCTCTCATAATTTCACCAATCTTGACATATATTGGTACGCTCTTTGGTTAAGTTTTCTATGAGACTCAACATTTGTAGTTAGAAAACCAGAATTTATATCCTCTTTTTAATTTCTTCAAAAACCTTAACCAAAACCAAATAAGTTCACCAAGGTTTTAACTCAAAATTTTTAGTATAGAAAAGAACTAAACATTTTTCTGCCAATGGTTGTTTCTTTGATAAATATTCAAAAATAAGGCAATTTAATGTATAATATACCCAGGAGGGGTATGAATGAACGAAATGATCTCTACAGCTACTAATACATTGCAGTCTTCTGGAAGTATAGGCGGAAGCGGTTTCTCTCCACTAATTACAATGAGTGTGAGTTATGGCAGTTCTTTCCTTGGAGGTTTACTTTCATTTTTTTCACCTTGTGTTTTGCCACTAATACCTGTTTTTTTTGGTGTACTCATGGGGGGAACCAGCGATTCAAAAACCCGCTTTCTTAGAGGGGCTTTCTTTACGCTTGGAATGTCCATATTCTTTTTTATGCTCGGCATAGGTGCTGGAGGGCTTGGCCAATTTCTAAGAGAATATGATTATATAATGAACGCTATTTCCGGTTCATTGTTTATTATTTTTGGATTCATGTTCTTTTTTGAAAAAGGAATAAAGGGTGTAAAAATAAACGTCACAAAATTCAGTGGTGGTCCTATTGGTGGTTTCATAATGGGAGCTGCCCTCGGTTTAATCTGGGTACCTTGTGCTGGACCCGTGCTTGGTTCTATATTGGTCCTTGCTGCAAATCAGGATACTATTGCTAGAGGAGGAACATTACTTTTGACCTATTCTCTAGGTCTCAGCATACCCTTTCTAACGTTAAGTGGTTTTGTAAGCAAAATTACCTCACGCATTACTTTTACTGGAGAGAGCAACGCTAGAAAAATAACAAGATGGCTTGTATTTATCGTATTAATTACTGTAGGAATATTAACGATTTTTGGACAATTGAATATACTTCAATCCTTGGTGTAGGAGGCTAATTTATGAAAAAATTCTTATTGATATTTCTTCTTGTTACCATAAGTTTTGTTGGATTCGCTTATGAAGGAAAACTTAATAATCTAGAAACCGCATTAAAGCTAGCTTCACTTGAAAAGAAAACAACTATAATAATGTTTTCAGACAAATCCTGTTACTACTGCAATCTTTTTAATGAAAAAACACTGACTGACACGAAGGTTCAACAACTTTTGAAGGCCGGGTATACATTTATAGAAATCTACAAAGGTAAAGAAAAAGTTGAACTGGTATTGAATGGAGAATCCAAAACCTATACATATGCAGAATTGTACAGTGTTTTTGGAATAAGTGGTACGCCTACACTATGGTTTTTAAGCTCAACTGGCAATCCTGTAACTAATTTGCCTGGTTATGTTCCCGCAGACATGTTTGTTAAAGTACTTCAGTACTTAGGCGAAGAAGCGTACAGGCAGGAGATTACCTTTGAAAGCTATTCAAAACAAGAACACGATTATATTGGTGATAGTCAGATAATAACCTTGAACAGCGAAGAAGTAAACTACGTACTCAATAATGATCCCCTTGCGAAGAAATATAAAGGTAATTTTGATAGGTTTACAATATGGATTGTTGAAGATAAAAACACAGCCAATACTCTAATTGAAAAAGGTGCTTTTAGAGTGATCGTGATAGAAGGATGAACTAGAAATATTCTTTCGAAATTTCCTCGAATATCCTGGTTGTTTCACTATCAATGTTACATGCACGAATAACTTTAATTGAGCTTGCTGGATTATTTTCAAAGTAATCCAGCAGTGCTTCAAAAAATGTTCTTGCGCACTCTCTTTTTGGCACACCAAATATTCCGGAAGATACGGCAGGAATTGAGATAGAAGAAAGTTCCAGCTCATCCCCTTTGTTTAGAATATTACAAAAGCTCTTATATAGTA
>JBNGCV010000077.1:0-6622 GCA_049975465.1 Kosmotogaceae bacterium
CCAAGAGCGATTATTCCTGTATAAGAAATCTGCCTTAAGATATTTAATATGTTTTGTACCTGTAAAAAATATGGACTGGCAATTGCTGAAACAATAAACAACGCAACCAAAGCAAACAAGGCACCATATTTTTCATATTCAAATCTTCTTCTGGCCATTTTATACAGCTCCTTTCAATCCAGTGGCGTGATACATTATATCCTCTTCGTTTATGTACTCTTCTTCCAATATACCGGTCACTCTTCCCTCTCTCATAACAACTACTCTATTGCACATTCCTATTATTTCCTCAAGCTCTGAGGAAATTAGAATGCATGATACGCCTTCTTTAATCAGATCATTAATTACGAAATATATTTCGCGTTTTGCATTAACATCAATCCCTCGAGTTGGTTCATCCAGAATAAGTATTTTTGGATCAGTATCAAGACATTTAGCGAGTGAGACTTTTTGCTGGTTACCTCCACTGAAAAATTCCAGCTGAGATTTTATCGAGGCAGCTTTCACATTTAATTCCTCTATGTACTTCTGGGTATTCTCTTTAACCTTTTTACTATTAATAAGGAACTTAGAATATTTCTTCAACGAAGCCAGAGTAACATTTTCTGCAATGTCAAAGTTTGTGAGTATTCCAATACCCTGTCTGTCTTCAGTCAAATAAGCGATATCCTGTTTTAAGGCATCTTCAGGAGATTTTATTCTAGCTTCTTCTCCCCAAACGTGAATCGAACCACTGTCAATCTTCCTAATACCAATAATCGCCTCTGCTAATTCAGTTCGACCAGCTCCTACTAAACCAGAGAATCCCAAAATTTCTTTTTTTCTTAAATCAAAACTTACATCTTCAAATGTGTCTTCAATTGTCAGATTATTTACTTCAAGTACTACTTCATCTTCGGGTTTTGTTTTTTCCGGGAAAATCTGACTTAACTCTCTTCCAACCATTCTCCTTGCCATTTCATGTTCATCAAGCTCTTCAGTGGGCCCTACACTTATTTGCTCACCATCTCTAAGAATCATTACTCTGTCACATATATTCTTTATTTCCTGCAATTTATGAGAGATGTAAATAATAGTTACACCACGATTCTGAAGCTTCTTCATCAGGTTAAATAGTATATCTATCTCCTTCGGCGTTAGAACAGTAGTTGGTTCATCCATAATGAGCAGTTTAGATTCATGGACCATTGCTTTCGCTACTTCAACCATTTGCTTTTCAGCTACACTGAGATCCTGAATTTTATCATAAGGCGATATTTTAGCTTCAAGCTCGTCCAACATTTCCTGAGTTATTTTTGCCATATTTTTTGAATTCATAACGATTTTTCCATTTGTTTCTTCTATGCCAAGAAAAACATTTTCATACACATTAAGATCATTTATTAGATTGAATTCTTGTGGAATCATAGTAATACCTATGTTTTTGGCGGTGATGGGATCACGTATGAATACATTTTCATTATCAAATATTACTTCACCTTCAGTGGGAGTATAGATTCCACTCAATATTTTCACATAAGTTGATTTTCCAGCTCCATTTTCTCCAATAATCCCAAAAATCTCTCCTTTTCCTATTTCAACATTTACCCTGTCAAGGACACGAACACCGGAGAATTCTTTTGAGATATTAACTGTTTTCAGGATAACGTTATCCATAAGCTCCTCCTATCATTTTTTCATAGAATCATCGAAGGCCAATCCTGATTTTGGAAAATCGACATTCTTGACAAATTCAAGCGCCTCTTTTGCTCCAAATTCGCGATCCATTCCTGAATCTTCCCATTCCACCGAAAGTGGACCTTTATAACCTATATCATTAAGGGCACGTATTATCATTTCAAAGTCTACTCCGCCATGTCCCAGTGATACAAAATTCCAGCCCCTTCTTGCATCTCCAAATGTTATATGAGAACCGAGAATTCCCGTCTTTCCATCAAGATTTAACATGGCATCTTTCATGTGAACGTGGTAGATTTTTTTTGCGAATTCATAAATAAAGTGATGAGAGTCTATCCCTTGCCAGTACAGGTGACTGGGATCGAAGTTAAAACCGAATGATTCTCGATCGATATATTCCAGAAGTTTCTTTGCAGAATATATGTCAAATGCGATCTCTGTTGGGTGGACTTCTAAAGCAAATTTAATGCCATTCTTCTCAAAAACATCGAGAATTGGGTTCCACAAATCAGCCACATATTGAAAGCCCTCATCAACAAATTCCTGACTAACAGGCGGGAATGAATACCAGGCTTCCCAAATCGGTGAACCGGTGAACCCTGTGACAACCTTGACTCCCATGTTCTTTGCAGCAACTGCTGTTGCCTTCATTTCATCGATAGCCCATTCTCTCATTTTTTCCGGGTTGTCGTGAACCTCCTTTGGTGCAAAAGCATTAAATCTCTTCGTGTTCCTGCTAGCCACAAGCTGTCCTGCAAGATGGTTACCAATGGCCCATGTTTTTAGATTGTTCTTTTCTAAGATTTCCTTTCGTTCTCTTACATAACCATCATCGCTAGCAGCCTTTTTTACATCAAGATGATCCCCCCAACACGCTATTTCAAGTCCATCATATCCCCATTCGGATGCTTTTTTACAAATTTCTTCAAAGGGCATGTCAGCCCATTGTCCTGTGAATATTGTTACAGGTCTCATCTAAACACCTCCTATATATTGAATGACGCATCTATCCAGGCTGAGTTCTTATTGCTACTCTCAACACAATCATGAACAAATTTCACACCACGAGCTCCATCGATAACATCGGTAAATACTTCTTCTGAATCTGTATTCTCTTTTTTAGCTATCAGTTTGTCGCAGTAAGCTTTGTATAAATTGGCAAAAGCTTCAAAATAACCTTCTGGATGACCAGCTGGTAATCTTGAAAAAGCTTGTGCATTTTCATGAAGGTAACCTGCTGCTCTAGTTAGAATCTGTTTGGGTTTTCCTTTCTTGGTGAAAAAGAGCTTGTTTGGTTCTTCCTGGAACCATTCAAGTGATCCCTCCGAGCCAAAAATTCTTAATTTAAGTCCATTCTCATAACCTACCGCTACCTGAGAAGCCCAATAATTTCCAGAAGCTCCTGATTCGTACTGAAGAAGAATGTATGCGTTATCATCAAGCTTTCGCCCTTCAACAAAGGTCTCGAGTCTTGCAGATAATTTCTCGATTTTCTGTTTGGTTACAAAATGAACTAAGTTTTCAATGTGCGTTCCAATATCTCCTACACAATTAGAAATACCAGCGTATCTTGGATCGGTTCTCCAAGATGCCTGTTGTTGTCCAGTCCTTTCAATGGGATCAGCAAGCCAGTCTTGAGGATATTCTGCAACTATTGCCCTGATTTCACCCAGTTCTCCTGATTCCACAAGCGATCGGGCTTCTCTTATCATTGGATAGCCGGTATATGTGTATGTAACCATAAATTCAACACTTTTCTCGCGAGCCAGCTCAACCAGCTCTTTGGCTTCCTCAATGGAAAAACATAGCGGTTTATCACAAACAATATTTATCCCTTTTTCCAGAAATGCTCTTGCAACCTGAAAATGCAAGTGGTTGGGTACGGTTATCGATACGAAGTCAATGCAATCATCTCTTTCAGCCTCTTTTTCTGCCATTTCTTGAAAAGTTTTGTAGGTTCTCTCATCACTGATTCCCAATTCTTTTGCAGTTTCGAGCGTTTCTTCATAAATATTTGAAAAGCTACCAGCAACAAGAGTAGCCTGACCATTCATGGCTATCGCAGCTCTATGAACAGGTCCAATAAACGCTCCGGGACCACCACCTACTTGTCCATAGGTAAGTTTTGCCTTTGAACCAGAAAGCTTACCTTCTATCATATCTTTCCCTCCTTAATCTATTAAGAATTCAAAGAAATTATCTTTTGAATATTTCTATCTATTATCATTAATGTAGCACCCACTCCGGGCGAAACAATTTTTCCATCCTTATCTAGATGACTTTTTACAATCTTGATTTTGTCCTTTAGCGCATATAAAACTCTGTCATTTACTAACTTTTGAATTCTTTCTATGCTTTGTTCTGTTAGCGTTCCGGCCATTCCACCAAGTACTACTGCTTCTGGGTTAAGTGAGTTAACAATGTTCACTATTCCGATCGCAAGTAATTCTTCTTCTCTTTTCAAATTTTCTTTAGCTAACTCATTATTTTGAGTTTGATTGATTATCTGTTCAAACTGCTCATTGTAATTTGAACCTTCAATATGTCCGCCAGCACTTCTATATTTCTTCACAAAAGCTTCCGTAGATGCCAGTGCCTCCCAGCATCCGGAATTCCCACAATAACACTGCGGGCCATCCTGCTGAATAGACATATGGCCGAATTCAGCAGCTGAATATGTATTTCCTCTGTAGATCTTTCCATCAATCATAATTCCACAACCGATACCTTCTGAAAGATATAAAAATACTACATTTTCTAAACCATTAATTGATGGATTTTTCCAGGATTCCGCAATTAAAGAAAGATTGGCCTCATTATCTAGAAACAAACTTTTATCTGTAACAACATAATCCCTAACATACAGGTTTTTCCATCCTAAATGGGGCACATCGATTATAAAAGCACGTTCTGTATCAACCATACCAGGTACAGAAACACTTACACCAAGAAAATTTCTTTCCGGTATTGATTCAGTTATTTTGTCTGAAACCTTCTTGATATTAGACACGAAGTTTGCAATATTTGTTGTGCTTCTTATTGTTTCGAGAATTTCAACGCTCCCATCGAAGTATCCTCTTCCAATTTCAGTTTTCTGGACCCCTATTCTCACAATTAGCGACTGATAAGCTTTTGGATTAACCGAAAGATTTATAGCTTTCCTTCCAACAGAATTTTTCGATTTTTTCCGACCTAATTCAAAACATAATTTTGACTCAATAAGAAATTTCACAATCTTCGTTACAGTGCTTGGATTCAGACCAGAAATTTTCGAAATGTCTCTTCTAGTGATTTCGCCTTTTCTGATTAAATTCAGAACCAGTTTTTTGTTAGATATACCAACTGCTTCTACATTCAATTTCTGGTAGTTCACAGAAACACCTCTAATTAATTTATGTCAGAAACAAATAATCTTCTATGTGAATGATATAACATTCAACTCCAAAAAATGAAATACTATCTGGTATGATTAGCAAGAATTTAATCTAATAAAAGCTAATTAACTCTTTTTTGCAGCAAAAATTAGACAGTTGTTTGAGAATCATTGGAATCATAAACCTTTGATTAGAATTGAAGGTAATTTTTGTAAGGAAAGGGGAATACTTTCAAAGATACAATGGTGGTTTTCTAGTCAATTACTTGAATACGACCATCAAAAAATATACCTGTAATTATCATATAGACTCAAAATGTCCTTTTTAATTATTAAAGAAAGATCCAAATTTATTATTCATTGCTTTCATGAAGTTTTCAAAATCCTTCGGAGCCAGTATGGCATAGGAATCTTCAAGTTCAATAACAAGAACATTGGTTCCATTGGCCACAAATCTTGCACTTTCTCCGTTTTTTAATCTGAAATTCCCGGTCCTATAATCGCCAATTGCTGTGCCAAAAGTTTTCAAACTTGGCCTGTACTGATCATCCTCATTCAAATCAACAACAAACATATCTTTGATATCTTCTCTATTAACATTAAATTCTCTAAAAGCAGAAATCCTTACCACTAGACTGTCACTATTCACAACTACTCCCGATTTGGAAGGACCATAAATGAGAAGAACATACATAAAAACTAGCATTCCTGCCAGAAAAACAGAAACATAAATTCGCTTTCTACCTGAAGTAAGGAATAGTGAAACCAGCAATATGATACCTATGAGTATTACAACACCGTATCCCAGATACCCCATCATTCCTACCGTGCCAAGTTCAAAGAATTCCATTTCTTCATCTCCTTATATTTTTATGAAAACATTATATCAAATCTTTCTTTTTAAATGACCCACAGGTGCCATATATATGACGAATTCATCTTTACCATCTACATTCACAGCGTTATCCATTCTTTTACCACTGTAAGCCCCTATGGCGCATGTTCCTAGTCCTAAACTTTCACAACCAAGATATAAATTCTGCATAATATGACCTGCATCCATTGCTATCATTTTATGTGAAAGTACATCGTATCTCCACTCAGTTCTATATGGCAAAACAGTCCATATGAAAGTTACTGCACATTCACCGACAAAACGCTGACCATTTGCACCATCAATTATTTTATCTGTAAAATCGCCTTTTTGCTCTTCAACTAACTTGTGCTCAACAGGAAGGTATCTATATATACCATTATCTAAATCGCTTACTCTTCTTGAATGAATATAGGTCTCAAAGGGATGTCTTGCACCAGCTGAAGGTACTGTTCTGAGCGTCACATAATTCTTAATGACCTTTTGCACACCTTGAGTTATCCATAGAAGAAAAGAAAGCTCATTCATTGAAATACTCTCATCCGTGAATTTTCTTCTGCTTCTTCTTCCCTCAATTATTTTAAAGAAATTACTCTTTTTCAACTCGACTTCATGTGGATCAGGAAGGTCAATTAAACTGGCATCCTCTGAAAAACCCTTCTCAAAAGGAGGGCGTTCCACCCCTTTCTTTTGATCAG